>CAWVXN010000154.1:0-6703 GCA_963933695.1 uncultured Myxococcales bacterium
GCTCTCAGGGGCATGGGCCGACCCCTCGGCATCAACGCGCAGATCGCCCACATAGAGCGCGTCGTCGGTGCGGCGCCTCAATCGGCCCTCGATGCTCACAACTGCCCCCTCGCCCCTGAGTTCGACCCGGGAAGCCACCACCAGCCCGTCATCGCGCCTCAAGCCACTGACCGCCACGAAGTCCCCCGGCTCGGCACGCTCCAAAGCCTCGGCACTCTCTGCCGCAAAACGCGAAGGAAGGGCGATGGACTGACCCGCAACCCGCAGGGTCCCCTGCGCAACATCGATCGCCTCAACCGGACCAATGACCGCTGAACGAACTTCAAGGCGCGTGAGTCGAAGCCGATTCGCTTCGCTCTTTTCCACCTGAGCATCCACCCACTGACCAATCGCGAGATCCTTAACCGAAGCGCGAACACCGTCGATCTGGACCGGCGTATCGGGTTCGAAGTCCAGGTGATAGCCATTGACGCAGATGCTTCCGAATGCCGTGATGGTGCCCACCACACCGGTACCCCCGATCCCCGAATCGGTGTCGAACCACGCCGTGCCCCCGATGCCGCCCGTGGACTCCTCGTCGCCAAGGCCTGTTCCCCCGATGCCCCCCGCCTCATCGCCACCGGCCCCAACCATGCCCGCGGGCCGGGTGAAGCCGGTGCCACCGATGCCTCCCTCGCTTTCACTCAGCCCGGTTCCGCCCAAGCCCCCCGTCGCCGGGGCCCGCAAGGAGGCAATGCAAGGATCCCCTGCCGCAACCGAGGGCACTCCTCCCAAGCTGGAGGCCAGCAGCAGAGCCAGGACGGTTTCGAAGCGTACCCGCCGCCGTTCACTCGGCATCGGCGTCTCCTTCTTCCGAGTTCGGGGGAGCCGCTTCCTGGTAGACATAGATGCCGAAGTTGAAGTGCTGATCGTTGCCCGGCTTCTCCCGATCCAGGGCCTGGAGTTCCGCCGCCCGGCGGTTCAAAGCCCGCAGCGCGTCCATCCCCTTCTCTTCGGAAAGACGCTGCAACTCATGTCCCGAGTCCGCGCTCAAGCGGTTGTAGTAGACGCTGCGCTCGACGAAGGTTTCCGACTCGTGGGTCAGGTTGTGGGCCGCCGCAGCGATGTGACTGGCCACGTTGCGGCCGAGATAGAAGGATTTCTCGTCGAAGCCCTTGCTCGGAACAAAGGCCGAGGCCGCGAGCGCCACGTTTCCGTCGGCGTCCAACCTGGCCACACCCAGACGCATCCACTCGTCGAGCACTGACCTTGGACGAATATCGCGACTCACCGACTCCACCAATGCCTCGAAGCTCGGAAGCCCGGGGCTCGCCTGTCGCGGGAGTGCCCGGGGCCCTCCCGACTCATCCAGCCATTCGGACCGACTGATCCAGCGCGAATGAATTTGCTCACCCAGGGAAAGCGCCACGGGCGCCGCGCTGGGAATCCCGGCCGTGCGTCGCAACCGTTTGACATCCTTGCGGTGAATCCCTGTCAGCAGGCTCACCCGGCTATCGGTCTGGCGTTTGCCCTTGAGCTGGAAATCGCGATCTCCCACCTCGACGAAGACTTCCTTCAGAAGACCAGCCAACTGGGGATAGGTGACCTGGAGGCCGAGCAATAGCCGCACCAGCGGTCGCAGGAGAGTTCTCAGGGCTTTCCAAAGCGCTTGAGACGTCCCGGGCGGCTGATCGGCCTGAAAGTCGCCGTCCGACATGTGGTCCCCACTCTCTAATATTAATGGGAAATTTTACCACTTTCCGAGACCGATGGAAAGCCATTTCTCTCTGCTTCGATGCCCCTGACCGATTTCCGACAATAGGCACCGGCACCCGAGGGGGGAAATGCACTCCCTAGCCCAGTTCCCTCCCAGCCTTCGCACCGGGGGTCAGGCCAGATTGGCTAGGGGGCCGATCAGATCCTTGGCCACCCGCTCGAGTACGGCGTAGCGGGGTTCCAGTGCCGGGAGAATCATAACCTGATCGAGCCCCGCTTCGGCCAACCCCTGAAGACGCTCGATCAACTGGTCCCGGGTCCCGACGAGGCATGTGGCTTCGATCAGCCCCTGGGAAACAAACCGCTCCTCCTCGGGAAGGACCCAGCAATTGTGACCCGCGTGAATTCGTTGATGGAGACGCTCACTCGGCACCGCGTCCAACTGCGCGCAGTAGTCGTCCCAGATATCGGCCAGGAAAGCGGGCGGCGGCTGACCGAATTGGCGCCACTGGTCGTAGGCATAGTGGACCGTCGCCATGGCAAACGCCCCGCACTCATGGCGGATTCGGGGAGAACCCGCGGACTCTCCTGAGTCCAGCACCGAAATCGTGGTGAGCGACGTGGTGGGAAAGCGGTCGCGCTCAAGCCGGCGACCCGCGGCCTTTGCCCCGGCCTCTATTGCCTGCCAGGCAAATTCCATCGCCGCGGCGTGGGGAGGCTGAGCCAGCACCGCCCCATCCCCGTACTGCCCAGCAAGGCCCAGTGATCGCGGGCCAAAGCCCGAAACGTAGAGGGGAATCGGGTCCTTGAAGTTCACGAAACCTCGGTCGGGCATGATGTGCCGGATGGGACGCGGCACGCCAGAAAGGTCGACAAAGGCCTCCTCGCCGCGAATCAGGGGCACCAGGCTCTCGAGATAGCGTTGAAAATCGGCGATTCGTTGGGGCGGCGCGCCCATGATCCGCAGGGCGGTGTTGCCCGCGCCCACACCTAGAAAGGTGCGCCCCGGGGCCAGGGCGTTGATGGTCCCGATGGCTGCCGCTGTGACCGGCGCCGGGCGGGTTCCGGTCACGGCGACCCCCGTTCCCAGGTGGATGCGCTCGGTTCGATCGGCGGCCAGGGCAAGGGTCGCGTAGCAGTCGGACCAGATCATCTGGCTGTCAGCCAGCCATGCGTGGCTGTAACCCAGCGCCTCCGCGGCGACCACGTAGTCGATATCGCCTACGTGGCTGGCAACACATACTCCGATCTTCACGGATCAGAACCTCCCCGGGGAAATCCCACACGACTCATATATACACGAGTCATATATACACGACTCATATACACAGGACCCACAGAGTAGAACCGAACAGCGGGCAGAAAAATTCCCGGGATCGGGCCTTGGCCCCAAAGCGGCTACGACGTCCGCGATCCCGGGAACGGTGGCGCTGGGAACTTGCGTCCCTACAGCACCGCAATTTTCAGGTGATGCTTGGCGCGCTAAGTCGCCGCCACCTCACTCGTCGTAGTGCTACATTGATTCATTGTCACCTCCATGCCGGCATAGTGTCGAAAGACGAGTCCCCATATTGGCTCGCCGTGGTCCCGGGCCGAGGTGGGCGCCGTGTCCGCCTCTCCGGGCCGCCCGTACCAACGCGTTCCCAACGAGCGCGTAGATCGGACTCGGGAATGAGTGAGATCCCCTTATCACCACCTTATCCGAAGGTTTTACTTCCAGCCAGTATTCTCTGAGCCCAGCGATTATCCGCTCCCTTTTCCCCGGGGCTAGCCGGAATTTTCAAGCTGCATGAATATGGAGCGCACTCCAGGAGCCTTGTCCGTGTCTGCACACGATTTTCCAGAAACCACCGCCACCTTGCTGGTCAGTTGCGATGACTGTCCGGGTCTGGTGGCAGCCCTCGCCCAGGCCCTGTTCAACCAGGGCGCAAACATCCTCCACGCCGACCAGCATACGGATACGGTGGCGGGGAAATTTTTCCAGCGAATCCAGTTCGACGACCCCGAACTGGCCGGGCCCGATCGTGTCGCTGCGGCCAACCGCCTCGAGGCAACGGTTCGCACCGTCGGGGCGCGCTACGCCATGAAATGGCGGCTCCACTTTGAAAAGCAGCCCCGGCGCGTCGCGATCTTCGTCTCGAAGACAGACCACTGCCTCTACGACCTCCTTCTGCGACACCGTTCGGGAGAGCTTCGCTGCCAGATCCCCGTGATCGTGAGCAACCACGAAAGCCTAAGGCCCGTCGCCGAGCAATTCGGCGTGCCCTTTCGAGTTTTTCCCGTGGACGCGCAAAACAAAGCCACCGTAGAAAAGCAGGAGATTGCCTTGCTTCAAGAAGAGAAGATCGACCTGGTGGTCATGGCTCGCTATATGCAAATTCTCAGCGAGGATTTCACTCGCTGCTTCGAGGAGCGCATTATCAACATTCATCACTCCTTCCTTCCGGCTTTCGCGGGGGGTCGCCCCTACCATCAGGCACACGAACGGGGCGTAAAGCTCATCGGTGCCACGGCCCACTATGCGACGAGCGATCTCGACGAGGGCCCGATCATCGAGCAGGACGTTATCCATGTCAGCCATCGGGAATCCGTGGCTGATCTCGTGCGACTCGGGCGGGACGTCGAAAGAACGGTGCTGTCCCGGGCGGTCCGACTCCACTTGGAAAGCCGAATTTTCGTGCACGACAACCGAACGGTGGTGTTTGCTGGATGAATCTTCGACTCGTACTCATTTTTGGCCTGGTGGGGGTGATCGCCATGGCTTGGTCCGCTGCCTTCGTGATCTGGCGCGCCGCCGAGTTAGGCGCGTTGGTCGGCCCCCTCGAGGAACGCCACTACCCCTCCCTCTCGGTCGTGGCCGTGGGGACCGGGAGCGGTTACGAAAATCCCGAACGACTCGGGCCGTCCACCGCCGTAGCCTGGGGGAACCACATCATCCTGGTCGATGTGGGGCGAGGGGTGACCGAGGCCCTGCGAAATGCCCTGATCCCGGTCAATCAGCCCGAGATGATTCTGCTCACCAACCTGTTGCCCCTGAATACCCTGGGCCTGGATGACCTTCTCTATACCGGCTGGCTCCACGACCGAGACGAACCACTCCGCCTGATCGGGCCTCCGGGCACGGCCGCCCTGGTGGAGGGACTGCTCGCCGCGTACTCCCAGGGCGGGGAAGCCCTGGGCCGAGCACTCCCACTCTCCAGTCGCGGGTCGTTAATCGAGGTCCAGGAAGTGGGCGACGGGTATACCGATGAGATCGAAGGCGTCACCATTGTGGCCGGGGAACTATCCGGGGGAGAGCTTCCCGCACTGGCCTGGCGTTTCGAGCGAGGAAAGCGGTCCGTGGTCATCTCGGGAACCGGATGGGCTCCGGATGCTCTCGTGGAATTTGCCCGGGATACCGACCTCCTCGTCCACGAAGCCGTATTTGTCCCGCCCCCTGAGGACATCGAAGCCGCGGGCATCATCGCCGACCCCCAACGCCTCATCGCCGAAGCGGCGCTCCATACTTCCATCGAGAAAGTTGGCGCGCTGGCTACCCGGGCACGGGCAAAGAAACTCGCCTTGGTCCGCATGCGCCCACCCCCCTTCTACGCCTTCCAGATCCAGGCCATCGTGGGCCAGACCTACGACGGGACCATTCTCCTACCCGAGGATGGCGAGGAACTCACCCCCTAAGCAAACCCGAGGGATTGAGATCCTCGGGTTAGATCCAGGCGGACTCGCCGGGTTCGGCGGGTTCAATGGTGGGCCCTGGAGGGGGCGGACCTTCGAAAGAACCCGGCTGACGAAGAAACCAATCCTGTTCCGGAGGTTCAGGCCGGTCTTTCGGATCGCGCTCACCCGTGAAACGTTGACGCTGCTCGATGAAATATCGGTGGCCTTGGCTCAGGAAAATTGCCTGATCGATGATCTCCAGGGCACCTTGAAAATCGCCCGAGGCAAAGAGCCCCTCCGCAAGGGTGTCGAGCACGTTCGGATCCTGCCAATCGCTATAGCGTGCGGCGCGCAGGCCTAGCAGGACCGCGACCTCCAGGCCGGCCTCGCTGGGCTTGGATTCGGTGAGCATTCGCCAAGCGGCCTCGTTGTCGAAACGCACCAAAGGCTCGGGCATCTGGAGTACCCGTATCCCGTGCTTCTCAAGCGCCACCGGATCCCTGCGCAACAGGGGAAGCATGGCGACCAGGGAAGCCACCAGCGCCAGCGCCATCAAGGCCGTCAACCCTCGAGCCATCCCACCGGACGCCCGGATCCGCCCCTCGTCGATCAGGCAGCGAGTGGCGATGTAGCCCAGAAGAAATCCACCCAAATGGGCGGCTCCGGCCACAAAGGGAACCGCTAGATCCACCAGCGCCTGGGCGAGCACTGCCAGAATGAACACTCTTCGAGGAATTCGCGACCAAACCGGCAGACAACGGCTGGCGTTGAGTTCCAGGCACAACGTCGAACCGACAAGACCGGAAGCCACCCCGGAAGCCCCGATCACTTCCGGGTAGCCCGCCACTGAGGCAGCCCACATGGCGCCCAGGGCAGATATCCCCATAATGAGCGCGGCTCGGCCTCTTCCCATCGAACGTTCGACCAGGACGCCAAAGGCGAATATGCACATCATGTTGAGCAGGATGTGAAAAGGAAAGATCAGCGTATCGTGGAGGAAGTTGGCAATCAGCACGCGCCAGAATTCACCCTGAGCGACCAGTGCTGGCATAAAGCTCCCCGCGTGCACCAAGGCAGGTTCCTGGAATTGCCAGAACTGGGCGGCCAGGCACAGAACGATAAAGCCATACACGACGAGGTTCTGGCCCCGGCGATTCGGCCGCGCGTCAAGCTCTCCTATCCGCTTGAGCTGAATCTCACCTTCTGGGAGCCGACCTATCCGCGCCCGAAGTTCGAGATCCACGGCAGCGACTTGTTCTTCGCTCGCAAAGCGTGAACCGCGCAGAAAAAAGACGTTCCGCGTGGTGGCGATCGCGTACCCCCAGCGCGAACGAGCGCAATGCGTCACCTCGGC
>CAWVXN010000155.1:0-6698 GCA_963933695.1 uncultured Myxococcales bacterium
CTGATTATGCTCGGCATTTATACCTTCATTTTCTCAGTGATCTTCCAGAGCAAATGGGGAATCGACTCGAGTAGTCGGCCAGAATTCGCCCTCTTTCTATTCTCTGGCCTGATCCTGTATTCGGTTTTTGCAGAATGCGTAAATGAAGCACCCTCGGTTCTCCTCCAAAACAGGCTTTACATTCGGCAGCTTGTTTTCCCAACAGAACTACTCGCGTGGGTGAGCGTCCTGGCGACCCTCTTCAACCTTCTCATCAATTGGGTCATATTGATCCTCTTCTACTCCTTGGTAGTCGGGATACCCACCCCCACACTCCTCTACCTCCCCGTGATCGCTCTTCCTGTCGTACTCATCACTCTCGGCTCTGTCTGGATCATCTCATCTGTAGGCCTCTACCTGAGAGACATCGGCCACATTGTGGGCCTACTCACAACCGCACTTCTCTTTCTCAGCCCGATCTTTTACCCAGCCGCGGCTGTTCCCGAGAGATTCCAGGCCTACTACGCCCTAAACCCATTCGTACACATCTTGGAAATGTCGAAGGGGGCACTCTTCTACGGGCAACATCCCAACTGGATTCAGCTTGGTGCATCCCTCGCCGGAAGCTGGATCTTTGCCTGGCTCGGCTACATCTGGTTCATGAAGTCAAAGAGAGGGTTTCCAGATGTCGTCTAGAAAGCCCGAGAGTCAAGGCTTCACCGACAGTTCGCGACCCATCGCGATTCTCGCCCGGGGGCTGACCAAGTCCTTTGCCATCTATCAACGACCGGGGCTCCGCTTAAAGGAGATTCTCTGGCCGGGCAACCGAAGTTTTCATCAAGAATTCGTTGCCCTTCGCGATCTGGATCTTGAAGTCTACAAAGGCGAAACCGTCGGTATCGTTGGGCGCAACGGTTCGGGGAAATCCACTCTTCTCAACCTTGTCTGCGGAACCCTTGAACCAACGTCCGGCCAGATGAAGGTATCAGGTCACCTCGCCCCAATTCTCACCCTCGGAGCCGGATTCGACCCCGAGTTCACGGGTCGGGAAAACGTGCTCATGAACGCAGCCATTATTGGAATTCCCCGAGTGGAGATCGAGCAGCGCCTTGATTCGATCATCGCGTTTGCAGGCATTGGTGAATTCTTTGATCGGCCTGTAAAACTTTACTCCTCGGGAATGTACGCTCGTTTAGCCTTCGCCATCGCCATCAACGCTGACCCCGAAATACTGGTCATCGACGAAATTCTTTCTGTGGGCGACGAAGCATTCGCCCGCAAGTGTTTCGCTCGGCTTGAAGATCTAAAATCCCAAGGGTCTACAATTCTATTCGTTTCCCACAGCTCCCAGATGGTTATTGAACTCTGCGATCGAGCCGTATTGATTGAAGGGGGCGAGAGGCTACTCAGCGGAACTCCTCGGGATGTCGTGGCCTACTATCACAAGTTGCTTTACGCCCCTGAAGAGCAACGCCCTTCACTGGTGGAGGAAATAAGAGTTTTCGACGAAACCGGATCGGCGCCGGGAAAGAACGAAGCGACTGAAACCGCTGGCCAGGACGAATCCAGAAAGCTTGGCCGCTTCGACCCGAACCTCAAACCCGAAAGCACGAGTGAGTACGAGCGACTCGGTGCTCAAATTCAAAACATTCGGCTCCTCAACCAGAAAGGAGACGTCGTCAACGTTCTCGAGCGAGGGGGCGAGTACACCTACGAGTACGAAGTTCTTTTCACCGAGGCAGCCTACAGCGTTCAATTTGGCATGATGATCAAAACCGGAACGGGACTGGAGATCGCGGGCCAGGTTTCCCATACGGCCCACGATCTCATCGAAAACATCCCAAAGAACCATCGCGCTCGCGTCGGCCTTCCCTTCAAGGCCAACTTGGCTCCGGGTACATATTTCGCCAATGCCGGAGTGATGGGGCAGCGTGAAGGCGAAATCACCTACCTGCACCGCATCCTTGATGCGGTCGCCTTCCGGGTCGACCCGGTGGGGCAAGACCGAGCCACAGGCAGGACAGACCTTACCCTGCCCGGCCAATGGTCGGAAATTCACCCAGAGGACTAGAAGAGCGTTTACCCCTCCCTTGAAACCGCGAACTCTCGCCGTCTCCTTTACCTCCTGTCTGAACTCGAGAACCGCTACCTACGCAGCCTGAGCATTTTCGACAGGTAACGGAGCGGTACAGATAGAACTGTTCCTCGGACCAACCGCCCCAAAAGCCGCAACGGAAGACTGGCTCGCCAACTGAGAGAGCGCTCCATCGACTGGAGCTCGGCCTCCCGATGAGAGAGTTGTTCCCGCGCGCGGGTGCCTTCCAGCGCCAGCACTTCGGCCTGAGCGGTCAGGCCCGCTATTTCTGAGTCCCGAGCCTCGAGTGCCGAAGAGGTTTCGGAAACGCGCTCATCCCCATCTCGAATTTTTCCTTCGAGGGAAGACATCTCTTCACGAAGCAGACCCGCTTCCAGCTCTAGATTCTCTTTCTCGGACTTGAAGATGAGAGCCGAGCGCTCCCGATCCGCCCGAAGCCCGGCGATAGCCGTATCATTTTCTGCCGCAGTCGCTTCGAGTTTTTCCCGTATGACTAACCCGTCGGAGCGTTCCCTGGCCCTGACCTCTTCACTTTGCGAAAGTTCAGCGGCGACCTGTCCGACAACAGCCTGCTTCTCTTCGAGTTGATCCCGCAGAAGGCGGACTTGACTCTCATGCCCTTGTTCAGTGGTCTCAAATTTCTCTCTTTTCGCTTTCAATTCGGAAATTTCTTGGCGAAGTTCAGCCTCGGTCAGCTTGATGGCCGCTGGCCGGTAAGGCCCTTCGGAGTTCGCATACTTCCCAAAACCCATTCGAGCAGGCACAGAGTCCGAATAGACCGAAGAGGAATCCATGGAGTCCTGGTAGCGCATAAGTCCTTCGAGCGTCGTTTCGGCGATGGAATCGGATTCAGAAGCGTCCATAGCTCGCATCAAGACCTGGAGCTCTTCGCTTGATTTTTTGTTGCCAGAGCCATTGCTGGCTATCCAAACCAACATCAGCTTGATGCAGTTGATCAATTCAACAACCTGATCATCCCTGCTCTCAAGCTTTTTCTTGAGTTGGCTCGACTCATCGTTGAGCGGGACAACCTTGTTCTCCACAGCATCCCGCTGAGCGCTGATCTCAAGAACTTCATCTTGCAGATTCCGGGCAGCCTCACCCGAGCTTTCCAAAGCCAACTCGGCGTGAGCGAGAATCGGCCCGAACGCCTTTTCGGCTTCGGTAAATGCGAGATAGAGCCGGTCTATCTCCCGGGTAGGAATCTTCTTGCCCGCCGCGGCGCGACTCATCCAACCGAAGGTCGTTTTTATCCAGTGGAGGACATCTTCCCGAACTGAAAGTTCCTCCTCGGAGACCACGTGGTGACGCAACTCGTCTACGAGAAACGCATCAGCCTCCGCCTCGGCCCTGCGACCCAGCCTGGGGAAACTCGTACCCAGATCCGAACCGATCTTGCTGACCACGCTCCGCCAGTCTTTCAGCAGGGAACCGTACTCCACGAAGGAACGGGGATAGCCCCTGGAATCGTGTTCGGCCTGCAGCATATTGGCAAGCCAAATCAGCAAACCTTTTTGCTGATCAACCAATTCGGCCTTTTCTAGAGAAGCGGCTGCTTCCAGCGGATTACGAATCGGAAGCACGAATACCGGTTCAACTTCGATTGAAGCCAGAACCTCGACCCAGAAGGGAACAATCCGGCAGATTCGCGGATCTTTCAAAACGAAAAGGGGCGCTTCGCCGAATTCCTGGGTAACAAGTTCTGCCATCTTCCGAATGTACTGGCGCGCCGAACCTGTCTGCATCCAATTTTCGGATAAGGGGGAAAGGTCCTTCCACGATGATCCCAAGTCGGTAAGAAGTTCTTCGTGCAACTGGTAAATAGGCTCCGACTCAAAGAAGCCAAGGGCATTCCGGGGAGTCGCGGTCATCAATTTCCCAGGCAACGCCGCACCACAAAAATTCAGAATTCGTGCCAGGGCTGATGTGCCGCTCCTGTGGCTGCCCAGAACGATGATGGCCCTGCGCGGCAGGGATTCCGGATCCCTTCGTACAGAATCGATCACCGCTTCTTTCTTCGGCGCCTTCACCACAAATTCTCCGAACTGAGGCCACACAGCCCCTCATTGCCACACCGGGGTTTGGCTAAATCTCGGGCGAGAAGCGCGCTCGGAATCAACGCTGTCCTTCTCCGGAATATGATTTTACCATAGATGCAAATACGCCCCAGGGCGTCAGAAACAGTAAGTTGGGCATAGGTAAGTTGGGCAAACACAAGTTCGGAAGGGGCGAGTCCGCCAAGAGAGGCGCGACTACAAAAATAGGCTCATTCGGATCCGGCACCGCGCGACGGCTCAGACCCTGGACAATCCCGGCCGTGGTATTCGAGCATCTTCCGAATCCCGTCCTCCGCGACTCTCGGCGAAAACGATCGTTCAATACTCTCCAAGGATTTCTCGGCGACCAGTGTCCAGTATTCCTCGTTCTCATAGAGTTCAGCCACCGCCTCAGCGAACTCATGAGCACTTTCAGCAACTAGAATTTCGTTTTGCCAGTCCAGCTCCATTCCTTCCACCGCAGACGGCGTCGCAACACAGGGCAGCCCATAGGCCATGCTCTGGTTGATCTTCCCTTTGACTCCAGACCCGTAGCGCAGGGGCGCAACCGAGAGGCGCCGAGAGGCGAGTTGCTCATCCATATTTTCGACAAACCCCTCGATAACAATGTATTCGCAAGCCTGCTCGCAAATTTCCTCGGGCGGGCCAGTACCTATGATATGGAACCGAAGATCGGGGATCCACGCGTGAACAATTGGCATTACATGGGAGAGGAACCAGAGGACCGCGTCAATGTTGGGATGATGCTGGAAGCTGCCTACAAATAGAATTCCATCTCGCTCATTGAATGACCTGCTCTGGGGATGGAGTTCATGAATCAGACTGATAACGTGAACTGGAGCGAGCGGAACCATCTCGAGGAGCTTGCCGCGATCAAACTCACTTACGGTAATCACTCCATCTGCACGTCCGGCCGCCCAGAGTTCCTGCCTCTTGATGGACTCCTCAGAAGCCGTAACCCCTTTGATTCGAAGCTCTCTTTCTCGGCGAAGAAAGTGAAGGTCCACCGTATCGTAAAGCACGAGCGCGTTCGGACACAGGAGCATCACCGAAGCCAGGCAGCGGTCAGCTGTGTCCGGCCGGCTTACAATACAAAGCTCAAATTCTATTCCTGAGCCCTCAAGGTATCTCTCAATAG
Source organism: uncultured Myxococcales bacterium (assembly GCA_963933695.1). Classification (GTDB taxonomy): domain Bacteria; phylum Myxococcota_A; class UBA9160; order UBA9160; family UBA4427; genus JAZXM01. Next base: position 5,270 of record CAWVXN010000155.1, read on the forward strand.
AAGTCACGTGGGGTAAACACACGACGTCGATACCCGCCCTCCGAAGCAGGTTCGCGTAGCCCTCGGTGCCACCGAGGTCATTCGCCATGAACGTCACAGAAAATCCCATTGTCTGCAGGACTTTCATGAGATTGAGCATTCGCAGTGAGCCAGCATCTCGGTCGGGCGTAAGCATGGACGCATCGATGATCAGCGCCCTTGGGCCACCAAGCCGAAGAGCGGCTTTATTCGGGTTGGCGTCCGATTCGTAGTGATCTTCCAGTCGATTTTTCCACCGGCTTACGAACGTTTGTCTGTTGAGAACCTGATGCCGCTTCAGCCCGACAGATGTGTCTCGGCCATGGGTCGCTCCACCGAAATGGATCACCGTGGAGGCGGGCTGATAAACAACGGATTTGCCTGCCTCGCGAACTCGAAACGCTAGATCGACATCTTCGTAGAAGGCCGGTGCGTAGCGTTCGTCGAATCCGCCCAGTTCCCCAAAAAACTCAGTATTGATCAAGATTGCAGCTGCAGAGACGTAGTCGGCTGTGCGCGCGAATGCGAAACGCGGCACGGAGGCGTCTTGGCCGAAGCCGTAATTGTAGGCGCTCCCGTCGCGCCAGACGATGCTCCCGGCCTCCTGCAAGGATCCATCAGGAAAGAGAAGACGGCTACCGATGATGCCCGCATCAGGGAAGTTCACCCTTGTTTCAATGAGTTCATCGATCCACCCATCAGTCACGAGGGTATCGTTGTTGAGAATGACGAGATCTTTTCCCCGGGCGTGCTTTGCGCCTGCATTGCAGGACCTGAGATAACCCAGGTTTTCCGAATTCCGAAGCGCCCGCAAGTTGGCGATTTCGGCAAGAGGCCGGTACTCCGCGATGGGCGAGTGGTCATCCACCACGATTACCTCGAAGCTCGCTTTATTTTCAGCTCGCGAAATCGATCGCAGGCAGGCAAGCGTGAACGCGATTTGGCCATATACCGGGATGATGATGGAGACATCGGGACGATACACGGGAGGCAACTTGATTTGAATTTCTGACTGGGGCGAAGTGAATTCGGAATAGTCGCTTGAGAAGAATCCGGAAAGGGGGTTCACCCCCCGCGCCCTGGTAAGGGAAGACTTGTTCCGGAAGAACTGTAAGCAAAACGAAAAGAGTCGAGAAGGTCTGAACTTCTTGTTGATTCCTACACCGCAAAAATGGCCGAATGCCGTTTCCCCATCCTGTAAATGGACTTGGTTTTCGGAAAGATAGAAGTCGGCGTCAAAAAGTGGGTTCGGGCGGAGACCCAATGCCTGGCCGAATTCGAGATAGTGAAAGATCGGGGGAAGATCCTCCTCGAAGAATTCGCTGTAAAAATCCCGGTAAAGGTTGGAGTCAAAGAGCGGGTGCGGGTCAAAGCCTTTCTTCGCCCCGATTTCCATGAAGTGGGAAAGAGG
>CAWVXN010000156.1:0-6671 GCA_963933695.1 uncultured Myxococcales bacterium
TTTTTTGAAAGAGGAAGCACAGCGGCCTTGATAGGCGCGATCCCTGGCGAAAGTCGCATCACCTTCCGGGTCTCCCCGCCTTCGATCTCCTCCTCCCGGTACGCGTCCACGAGCAGCGCAAGGCAAGTCCTGTCCACGCCCATGGAGGTCTCGATGACCATCGGGGTATAACGCTCCTTGGTTTCTTCGTCGGTCACGATCAGGTCCTTGCCCGAATACTCGCTATGACGGGAGAGATCCCAGTCGCCCCGGTCGTGAACGCCTTCAATTTCCTGCCAGCCGAAGGGAAAGAGGAAGTCCACGTCTTCCGCGGCATTGGCGTAGTGGGCCAACTCGTCGGGCGCATGAGGTCGAAAGCGGAGATGCGCCGTATCGAAACCGATATCCGCGTGGAAGCGCATCCTCTCCTCGCGCCAAGCCTCAAACCACTCTTCGCGTTGGCTCGGATGACAAAAGAACTCCATCTCCGCCTGCTCGAACTCCCGGGAGCGAAACGTGAAATTCCTCGGAGTAATCTCGTTTCGAAACGCTTTGCCAATCTGAGCGATCCCAAAGGGGACCTTCTGCCGTGCCGACTCGCGAACGCGTTTGAAGTTGGTAAAAATTGGCTGACAGGTTTCGGGCCGGAGATAGGCGGTCACCTGGGCCTCCACCGATGCACCGATCTGTGTCTGAAGCATCAGGTTGAAGTCCCGCGCTTCGGTCAGATCGCAATCGGACAACGCCCTCTTTTTCGGCGCCTCCGGGCAACGCTCGCCCTCCAATTGATCCGCCCGAAAACGTCGTTTGCAGGTACGGCAATCCACCATCGGGTCACTGAAATGCTCCACATGACCCGAAGCCTCCCAGACACGGGGGTGGCTAACGATGGCGCTGTCGATCCCCACCACATCGGTGCGCTGGCGAACCATTCGCTGCCACCAGGCCGCCTTCAGATTATTCTTGAGCTCCACGCCCAACGGACCGTAATCCCAGAATCCGTTGATCCCTCCATACACCTCGCTTGAGGGGAAAATAAACCCGCGACTGGCACACAGTGCCACCAGGGTCTCCATGGCCAAGGGATGGCGTTCGTCGCCAGCCGACGAAGCTTCCTGCTCTCCGGAACCGGGGTCCGAGGAAGTGGTCGTAGGAGTGGTCGTGCTCGTAGGCTTGGTCGTGGACATAGTTGTCGTCGGGCTCACTCGGCCGCGCGGAGCACGGCGCCGGTTGAAGGAAAACTCGAGAGCAGAGCCCGGAGTCCGGAACAAGGGACCCGGGTGGGCTGCTTCTTTTGGACGCGCCGATGATACCCCGCAAACTCGCGGAGCCCGGGAGTATTCGTCTAGGGAGCCGCTGCTGTCAAGCCGCCCGCCGCCAGGCTTTCTTCGAGGAATCGCTCGCTTTTTAACTCGAAACCCAGATGGAAACGGTGAAAGCGAAAGAGGATCTCCTGGGCTTCGTCGAGAGCTTGGCCACTGAGGCGCAGCCGACCCAGTTGGTCGATTTCCGACTCGAGGCTCTTGTCCAGGGCCCTCAGGGTTCCCAGATGAACAGGCAATATCCCCGCTCGCCCCTCGGCCCCATGGGCACCGCAGATCATGCCGCCGTCGGCGACATGGAAGCCCACCTGCGCCGCGTCCGGCTCGGCCCCGCAGCGAACGCAGCGCCTCAGCCCAGGGCACAGGCCCAGGGCCTCAAACGCCCTAAGCTCGAGAAAAAGCCGCATACGCTGATCCGGGTACTCCGCCGCCAGGGCCGAGAGGGCCGAGAGCACGAAGGCAAAGAGCCGGCGAGTATCCGTGCGGAGCCCGTCCTCGGGCGCCATACGGCCCATCAATTCAACCAGGTAGCTCGCCAGGGCATAGCGAGCCGCGTCCCGGCGCAGGGGAAGGAAGGCCTCGATGAGTGCCCCTCGCTCAAGAAAACCCAGCCCGCCCGGCCTTTTACGGGAGATCTGAACCTGCAGGTGGTTGAACAAGTCAAGGGACCCGGGAAAGCGTTTTTGGCTCTTCCGCGCATGCTTGGCGATCACCGTGATCCGGCCCACATCGGGCAGGAGCAGGTGAGCGATCAGGTCGGACTCCCCATAGTCCACGGCGCGCAAGACAATCGCCTCGCCCTCGATGACGGCCATTCCGTGATTCTAGTCGCTGTTCTTCGGCTCGGCCCCCGGTTCCAGAGGTCCAACCGCGGAAAGCGCTGGAGGCGCCGGGCCAATACGGGATTCCGCCAGGGTCCGAACCGGATCCCTCCGGAAAATCACCTGCTCCTGAGCTTCGGTCGAGGACCTACTCTGGCGGGTGGACAACTGCTGGATCACGAAGAGAAGCACGCCCAACAGGCTGAGTGCCGCAAAGCCCAAAAGGGCGCCGGAGAATCGGCGCTTCAGGTTGAACAGCCGACGATCCTCGGGCTCGGGTTCGGAGAGCATCCGCGAGAGGGTGTCTTCCGTGTCCAGCCCCAATTCCTGGGACACCGTGCGCACGAATCCCTTGACGAACCCATCCACCTGGTCGTCGAAAAAACCCGCTTCCAGGCGTTCGATGGAGCGAACGGGGATTCGCGTCAACGCGGCGAGTTCCTCGACGCTGATCTCGCGCAACTCGCGCTGCCACCGCAGGTAGCCGCCGATCGCTTGGCTCTGGACCCTGCCCGATTCCATCACCCCCCCCAGATCCTAGAGAAGCATGTCGAGGTAGGTACGGGATTCGATCCCCCATTTGTCCTGGGGCGCTTTTTCTTCTGCGTTCCGGAATTGCTCGACGGCCTTATCCTGACGGCCCAGGGTCGTATAGATCTCTCCCATTCGAAAATGGGCCTCGGCCTGGGCTCTCGGAGACATTTGTTTTGACTCGCTGGCCAACTCGAGCTGGCGAATTGCACTCAACCAGCGACTCTGGCTCTGGTCGAGTTTTCCCAGATTGAAATGTGCCGGCGCGTAATCAGAGCGGAAATCCAGCGCTTCCTCGTAGCTGCCTTGAGCCTCCAAGAAGCGACCCGATTTATACTCGGCCCACCCCCGATTGGTAAGCGCGATCCAGGGTCTAGCGTAGGTGGGATCATCGATCAGAATCTGGCAGAGCGCTTCGGCTTCGGGGTACCGCTCCATTTGGATGTAGACCGCGGCCAGGGTCAGGGTGGCGGTTTGATAATCGACCGCCTGAGGACTCGGGCTATTCGCTAGGGAGAGCAGGAGATTGGCTTCCGCCTCGGGGAGTAGGCCTTTGCTTCGAAACGCTTCGCCCAGGCCATAGTAGGTCAAGGGGTCCGATGGATTCTGCCGTTGGGCGTCCTGGAGCGTCCTGATCGCCATGGCGTACTGGCCCTGGCGGACATAGTCCAAACCCACATTGCGAACCGACGCCGCCTTGGCGATGGGGTCCACCTCGGGCTCGGAACTCACCGTGGTCAGGCAGCCCGCCCCCAGCCCGCAGACCATGCAGAGAGCCGCCAGCAAGCCCCCCAATGGCCGATAAGTTCGGGATAACCAGTTTTCCGCCGACCCTTGTGTTTCGCGCATATTCCCCCCCCAATTCCTCGATCGTTCGCCCACGAGCCCCACCCGCGCCAGAAACTAGCGGCTCGTCCGAACGGGGTCGCGGCTCGTGATCAGAAGCTCCCGCAGTTCGCCGCGCCGACCCCCCTCTGTCGGGCGTGCCGGGTCGGAAACCGCCTGGATCCCCCCTCACCACCAGGGGAAGTCATGCCCCCCGGGACGACAAGGGCTTCTCTTGCCATTATCAAATCCAAATATTGAATAACCCATACGAAACAGTCCTTTAAAACTAGAGCAAAGAATGCTGCCGGGGCTTTCGCGCCCCGAGCCGGAGGATACACTTCCGCGCATCGTCTTCGGCTTGAGTCCAGCCCGTGTGCTTGTTCGCAAAAAAACCCGCCCGGCAAGGCCACAGAGGCCATTGAGATGTCCAGCCAAGCCCGTCTCGCTCCGTAGAATAAGATCTAGGAGATCAGTTCCTGAAATGATCACGAAATCGATCCTAAAACTTGATGACGTTGCGATTCGATTCGCCGGCGACTCCGGCGATGGGATGCAACTGACCGGAACCAAGTTCACCGACGAAACCGCACTGGCGGGGAATGATCTCTCCACCTACCCGGATTTTCCGGCGGAAATCCGTGCACCCGCCGGAACCATGGCGGGCGTATCGGGCTACCAGATTCATTTCTCGTCTCGGGATATCCACACCCCTGCAGACAGGGTCGACCTGCTCGTTGCGTTCAATCCCGCTGCATTGCGCGCAAATGTGGAGGACGTCCGCTCCCAGGGCATGATCATCATCAATAGCGATGCCTTCACCAAAAAATCGCTGACGCGTGCCGGCTACTCCGAAGATCCCCGGGTCGACCTCGCCACCCGGTACAACTTGGTAGAGATCCCGCTGACAAGCCTGAATCGCGAGGCCCTGCATGGGCTCGCCCTCACTCAACGCGAAATGGATCGCTGCAAGAATTTTTTCGCCCTGGGATTACTTTGTTGGCTTTACGGCCGGCCCATGGAAGCCACCGAGCGCTGGCTCAGCGGGAAGTTCAAGGGCGACGTCTTCCAGGGCAACCTGCGTACCCTCAAAGCAGGCCATGCATTCGGAGAGACCACCGAACTATTCCCCACCCATTACACAATCCCTTCGGCCAAACTCGAAGCGGGCACCTATCGCAACATCACCGGTAACATCGCCTTGGCCTGGGGAATCGTTGCCGCCGGCGAGCAGATGAACAATCCTGTCTTCCTGGGCGCTTACCCAATTACACCGGCCAGTGAAGTCCTTCACGAGGTCGCCCGGCATCGGCATTTTGGGGTCAAGACCTTCCAGGCCGAGGATGAAATCGCGGCGGCCAGCGCAACCATTGGCGCGGCCTTTGCCGGCCAGCTGGCCGTGACAATCTCCAGTGGTCCAGGGTTCATCTTGAAGCAGGAGGCCATCGGCCTGGCCGTGATGGTCGAACTGCCTCTGGTTGCCATCAACGTCCAACGGGCCGGTCCGGCCACGGGTTCCCCCACCAAAACCGAACAAGGCGACCTTCTAGCGAGCATCTTCGGGCGTCACTCCCAAAGCCCGGTTCCCGTCCTGGCTCCCTCCACGCCTGGCGATTGTTTCCACACGGTGATCGAAGCGTTCAAGATGGCAGTGGAGTTCATGACCCCGGTGATCGTGCTCTCCGACGGATACCTCGCGAACAGCGCCGAGCCCTGGAAGATTCCCGACGTCGAATCTCTCGCGCGAAAGCCGGTCGTCTTCGCGACCCAGGACGGCGATTCAAAATTTGAGCCCTATAGCCGCGATCTTGAGACCCTGGCCCGGCCGTGGGCAATCCCTGGAACGCCTGGCCTCGAGCACCGAATCGGTGGGCTCACCAAGGAAAACATCACCGGGAATATCGTCTATGGCGCGGAAAACCATCAGCACATGGTGAATCTGCGTGCGGAAAAAATCGCCCGAATCGCCAATTCGATTCCGCCCGCCGAAGTGGAAGGCCCCGATAGCGGAAAACTTCTTGTGATCGGCTGGGGGGGTACCCGGGGAGCGATCATGGCAGCCGTGGAGGAATGCACGGAGAACGGGCAAGATGTCTCCCATGTTCACCTGCGGCACCTCAATCCGTTCCCAGTAAACATCGGCGAATTGCTGGGTCGCTTCGAAAATGTCCTGTGCCCGGAACTCAACGAAGGCCAACTCGCGATGCTCCTGAGAGCCCGGTACCTGGTCGACGTTCAGTCCTTTTCGAAAATCTCCGGACAGCCTTTCAAGGTCGGCGAAATCGTCGAGCAAATCCAAAAAATTCTAAATACGAAGGACTGACCCCTTGGCAGCAGAACCCGCACCCAAACTCAGCCGTAAGGATTTCGTGGCCGACCAGGACGTTCGCTGGTGCCCCGGCTGCGGAGATTATTCGATCCTGGCCAATGTCCAGCGCGTGATGCCCGAGCTGGGCGTTCCCCGGGAGAACATTGTTTTCATCTCGGGCATCGGATGTTCGAGCCGCTTTCCCTATTACATGAACACCTACGGCTTCCACACCATCCATGGAAGGGCCCCGGCCTTTGCGACTGGAGCCAAGGCCGCGAACCCGGATCTCTCGGTCTGGGTGGTCACCGGGGACGGAGACGGGCTTTCCATCGGGGGCAACCACTTGCTCCACTCGATTCGTCGCAATCTCGATGTGCAGATCCTTCTGTTTAACAACCGGGTCTATGGGCTGACTAAGGGCCAATACTCCCCGACCTCGGAACTGGGGATGCAGACCAAATCCTCGCCCCATGGATCCATCGATCACCCCATCGACCCCATCTCTTTTGCACTGGGCTGTGGGGCGACCTTCGTGGCTCGCACCATCGACGTGGATGCGCCCCATCTGCAGCAGGTTCTGCGACGCGCTCATCAGCACAAGGGCACATCCTTTGTAGAAATCCTACAAAATTGCCCAGTTTTCAACGACGGCATCTTCGCCGAAGTCGAGGATCGCAAGACCCGGTCCGAAACGGCCTTGGTCCTTGAACACGGCAAGCCGCTGACATTCGGGTCGGCAGGTCAACTCAAGGGGATCGTCCTGGATAACGGCGTTCCCAAAGTCATCGACCTTCGAGACGAAGACGATCCCGTCGAGCGCGGAGTCGTCGTCCATGACGAGAGTCACCAGACGCGATCCTACGCCTCCGCCCTCGCCACCCT
>CAWVXN010000157.1:0-6660 GCA_963933695.1 uncultured Myxococcales bacterium
CTCCCTTGAACCCTCGACCTGGGACGATGCGATGGCCCAGTTGGCGGCGAAACTGGATTCGGCCCGGGGCCGAACGTGGATTTTGGGCGGAACCGTCGGGCCCAGCCTCGGAGGTGTAATCGATCAATTCGCCGTCGCGGCGGGTGCGAACCGGATCGTATACGAACCGTTTGCCCACGAAGCGCTGCGCAAGGGGACCGAGGCCGTATTTGGTGTTGCGTCCCTTCCGATCTTTGATCCCAGCCAGGCCGACCTGATCATCGATCTCGGTTCGGACTTTCTCTCGACCGGGCTATCGCCCACTGAGAACGCCCGGCAGTACGCCGATGCGCGCAATGTGAATACCGATAAAACCGGTGGCACCCGAATGATCTCGTTCGGGCCTCGGCTGAACTTTACGACCTCCAGCGCGGATCAATGGATTCCCGCCAAGGCAGGCAGCGAAGCGGCGATCGCCTTCGCCCTGGCCAAGGCCGTCGTGGCCGCCAAGGGAACTCCCGAGGGCGTTGATGCGGCTGGAATCCAGCGTTTTCTCTCGGGGGCCAGTATGGCCCAGGCCGCCACCGCAGCCGGCCTCGAGCCGAGTGAGCTTTCAGCGGTGGCCGAAGCCCTGCTCCACGCGAAGAACCCGGTGATTCTACCGCCGGGTGTCGCCTATACCGGCTCCCAGGCCACCTCGACCGTGGCGGCCGTGATGCTGGCCAATGCCCTTCTCGGAGCAGTCGGGAAATCGCTGGTTGTGCCTCCTGCAACCGGAACAGCTGACGCGGCAAGCCTTGCCGATCTGAAGGTCCTGGTCGCTGCCATGAAGGCGGGACGGGTCGACGTGCTGCTCATTCATGACAGCAACCCCGTGTACTCGCTTCCTCCCGAACTCGGTTTTACCGAAGCGTTGGCCAAGGTGGGGACCGTCGTCTCCTTCGCATCGCTCCAGGACGAAACCGCCGATTCGGCGGGGCTGGTGCTGCCCGATCACACGCCCATGGAATCCTGGGGAGACAGTGCACCCCGGCCGGGTATCCGGTCCATCGTCCAGCCGACGGTACGGCCCCTGCTCGACACCCGGGCCCTCGGAGATAGCCTGCTCGAACTGGGGCGCGGTCTCGGCGGCGCCATGGCCGAAGGCTCCTTCCACAAGGTCGTGGAAAACAACTGGTCCGACGTGAATTGGCGCCAAGCTCTGGCTCGAGGGGGTGTTTTCAGCGAAGCCGCCATTGAGCCGGTTGGAATTTCGGGGGATTTCGCGGGCCTGGGCTACTCGGCTTCGAGCGCCTCGGGCAAGGGCGATTTTGCCTTGGTTGCGTTCCCTCACCATTTCCTGGGCGACGGTCGGGGAGCAGCGCTGCCCTGGCTTCAGGAGATCCCCGATCCGGTCACCAAGCTCCAGTGGAACTCGTGGGTCGAGATGAGTTTTGAGTCGGCCAAGAGACTCGACGTTGGTTTTGGCGATGTGGTGGAAGTGGAGACGCCATCGGGCAAGATCGAAGCTTCGGTCTTCCCCCGCGGCGGTATTCGAGACGACACCATCGCGGTGCCCATCGGACAGGGCCATAGCGTCGGCCTGTATGCGTCCATGGAGGGCGAAGGCGAGCACGGGGGCTGGATCCACGGCCCCATCGGCGCCGAGGGCCAACCCGGCGTTGCCCGCGGTGCCAATGTCATCGCGCTGTTGCCGGCCACCCAGGACGAAATGGGTGGGCGAGTTTGGGGTGGCGCCCAGGCCAGCGTGACAAAGACAGGCCGCTTCCGAAGATTGGCGCTCAGCCAGTGGACGGACAACCAACGTGGCCGTGGACTGGCCCAGGAAACTACTTTGGCGGAACTCGCGGGCCATGGTTCCGATCATGGGGGCGGGCACGGGGCTCATCATAACGAGCCGCCGCATACATTCACGGCGGCCTACGATGCCGATCCCAACCAGCCCTATCGCTGGGGAATGGTGATCGATAACGACCGCTGTAACGGCTGTAGCGCCTGCGTGGCGGCCTGTTACGTCGAAAATAATATCCCCGTCGTGGGCGAGACTCAAGCTATCCAGCATCGCGATATGTCCTGGATTCGGATCGAACGATACGTCGGTGATGGAGATCTTGAGGGCGGCGCGGCCCGGCGCCCGGTGCCGAATCGGGAGAAGTTGGGTGAGCTCGATATTCGCTACATCCCGATGCCGTGCCAGCAATGTGGTGCGGCCCCTTGTGAAGCGGTCTGCCCGACCCTGGCGACTTATCACAACAAGGAAGGGCTTAACGGCATGGTGTACAACCGCTGTGCCGGTACCCGTTACTGCGCGAACAACTGTGTCTACAAGGTTCGTCGATTCAATTACTTTGATTACGGGAACGAGAATTTCCCCGGCATGCTGGGTTTGATGCTCAACCCGGATGTGACGGTTCGGCAGCAGGGCGTGATGGAGAAGTGCAGCTTCTGTGTCCAACGGATCGAAGGGGCCCGGCAGCCGGCCAAGGACGAGGGCCGGGAAATCCGGGATGGAGAGGTGAAGACCGCTTGCCAGCAGGCATGTCCCACCCATGCAATCACCTTCGGTAACCTGCGGGACGACGCGAGCAAGGTCGTTGAGGCAGGGAACCATCCCAAGCGCTCCTACCATCTCCTACAAGAACTCAATACTCGGCCAGCAATTACCTACTTGGCGCAAGTGACGCGCGATGAGAATGAGGGCAATCACTGATGGCGCCTCCCGCTACCGCAGTGGCAGACAGCCTGGTATCGCCGGAACGGCCGCGCGATTCGAGGGCAAATATCGACATCATGGCACCCACCCACGGTGTCCAGTGGCCCTATTTCCTGGCCCTGGGCGCTGCAGTTTTGGGTGTTATACAAGCCTTGATAGTGCTGCTCTACCAGACTTATGTGGGCCTTGGCGTTGCAGGCTATCAACAGCCGGTCTTTTGGGGCGTCTATATCGTCACTTTCGTTTTCTGGATTGGGATCGGCCACGCAGGCACCCTGATCTCGGCAATTCTGTTCCTCTTTAGGGCCAAATGGCGCAACGCGGTTAATCGCGGCGCGGAAGCTCTGACGGTCTTCGCGGTCATTACCGCGGCTCTCTTTCCCCTTCTGCACCTGGGCCGAATTTGGAAGCTCTACTTCCTTATTCCCTACCCCAACCAGCGCGAGCTCTGGGTGAATTTTAAGAGTCCACTGTTGTGGGACGTGTTCGCTATCAGCACATACGCGTCAATTTCGATCATGTTCTTCTATGTCGGCCTCATCCCCGACATCGCGATCGCTCGGGATCGAGCAACCGGGGTCAAAAAGGCGATCTATACCGTTCTGGCCATGGGTTGGCAGGGAACCGGGCCGCAGTGGAAGGCGCATAGTCGATCCGTTCTGCACCTGTCCGGTCTGGCGACGCCCCTGGTTCTCTCGGTCCACTCAGTGGTTTCCTGGGACTTTGCTATGTCCGTCGTGCCCGGATGGCACGCGACGATTTTTGCTCCCTACTTCGTGGCGGGGGCGGTGTTCGGCGGTTTCGCCATGGTGATCAACATCCTGATTCCCGTCCGCCGCATCTTCCGGCTTGAGCGCTATCTCACCGACTATCACTTTGAAAATATGTCGCGTTTCATCCTGCTTACGTCGACGATTTGCGGCTACGCGTATGCGGCGGAATATTTCATCGCCTGGTACAGCGGGGTGGAGTATGAACAGACCTCGTTCTGGCTGCGTGCGTTTGGTCCCTATTGGCTCTCGACCTGGTGCATGATCACCTTCAACGTGATCTTCCCCCAGCTGTTATGGATCAAGAAGTTGCGGACCAACCTGCCATTTCTCTTTGTGCTGTGCCTTTTTATCAACCTGGGGATGTGGTTCGAGCGTTACGTGATCATTATCACTTCGCTCTCTCGGGAGTACATCTCTGGCTCCTGGGGCCTCTACGTGATCAGTCCCGTGGAGTTGTCGGTATTGGCCGGTAGCTTCTGCTGGTTCAGCATGTGGTTCCTACTGTTCCTGAAAGTTTTTCCGGTCATCGCCATTACCGAGGTCAAGGAACTCGAGATTCATGCGCGGGATCATGGAGGCGCGCACTGATGCCTACTCTAGTCAGCGTATTCGATCTTCCCAGCAATACCGCGTCGGCGGTCCGCAAACTCAAGGATCGCGGATTCGACGATCTGAAGACCTATTCCCCCGCCCCCTTTACCGAACTGGAGCTGGCTGAAGATCCGAAGCCCAGTAAGGTCAGGCGGTTCACATTGATAGGCGGGCTGATGGGCGTGACATTGGGTTTCCTGATGCAGATCTGGATGTCCCTGGAGTGGCCGATCAAAATTGCCGGCAAGAATTTCGCATCGATTCCGCCTTTTTGGATCGTGGGCTTCGAGTTGACGATTCTGCTGGGCGGTTTCTTTACGTTCTTTGGCCTGCTCATCGTCGGCGGTCTCTACCCGAAGAAGCTGGATAAGCACTATGACTTGCGATTTTCCGCCGAGGAGTTCGGCGTTGTGGTGACTTGCGACGAACGCGACGTGGCCGAAGTGGAAGCGCTGCTCCGAGCCGAGTCGGCCAAGGAGGTGACCCTTGCCGATTCGTAAGCCGAGCAGGCGCCAAGCTCACCTGCCCTTTCTCGGGATTCTTTGCGCCGTGGCGATTTTGGGCTTGGGGTGCTGGGAGCAGGTTTCGCCCAACTGGTTCCCCCAGATGAAGCGCCAAGCAGCGGTTCAAGCCTACGAGCTCAATACTTTCCTTGACAGCGGTGAGGGACTGAAACCGCCTGAAGGAACTGTTCCCCTGGGCGATCCCTACCCCGATGTTGCGGGCATGGGGATCATGGAGCAGGAGCAGCTCGCGAACCCGGTTCGGGCAAATCTGGCTTCGCTCAAGAACGGTGAGAAACTCTTCCAGCGTTATTGCTCGACTTGTCATGGGCCCGAAGGCAAAGGCGATGGTCCGGTGGCGGGTCCGCCTTTTGGCACAGGACCCTTTGGGCTCGTGCTACCCGTGGGCGGCCCGGCGAGCGTGGCCAAAATTTTTAGCGATGGTCATATCTACACGACCATGACCCTCGGGCGGGGTCGAATGCCCAGTTATAGGCGGATCCTGCCGGAGCACCGGTGGGACATCGTCAACTATATCCGCGACCTGAATGGTCAGGGAGGTCGCTAGTGAGTTCCGAAGTTCCCGCAGCTGAGAAGGCCAATCCCCTGGGGCTCCCCCAGGCTCTGGTAGGCCTCAGCGTTGCATTGCTGGTTCTTGGCATCCTCGCCTTCGTGGCGGGCCTGATGCGGGACCCCCAATCGACCTGGCTTGCCTTTCAGAGCAATTTCATTTTTACCACCATGCTCGCCTGCGCGGGTCTGACGTTGGCCGCGATCTACGCCATTGTGGATGCGAAATGGTGTGGCCCCTACCGGCGCTTTGCCGAAGGCCTGGCTGCCTGGATCCCGTTCGCGTTCCTGATGGGTATCGTCGGCGTGTTTGGCGGTCCCTATATCTTCGAGTGGTACGACGCGCCCATGCACGGCAAAGAGGCATGGCTCAACCCGACTCGGGTCTACACCACGGATCTGATTCTGCTGGGTGTCATGTCCCTCTTGGCCGTCGCTTTTCTAAAGGCATCGGCTCGGCCGACCCTGCACGGCTTGGCCGAGAATGGCGAGGGCTTTGCCCAGCGTATGGCCCAGAAGTGGACCGCGGGATGGCGGGGCGATGAAGAGGAGCGGAAGGTCTCCAAAAAGAAGACCGAGCGCTTGGCGCCGATGATCTGCTTGCTCTACGGAATCGGTTTCTCGCTCTTCAACTTCGATCAGGTCATGTCGATGGAGCAGGCTTGGTACTCCAACCTGTTTGGCACTTACGTGTGCTGGGGCGGGATCCTTTCGGCTGTCGCCGCATCGGCGCTCCTGGGGGTCCTGCATCGGGATACTCCCGGCTATGAGGGACAGATCACCGAGTCGAGAATGCACGATATCGGGAAACTGCTCTTTGGTTTCTCGATCTTCTGGATGTACCTGCTCTGGTCGCAATACCTCGTCATTTATTACGCGAACCTACCCGAAGAAACCTTCTATTTTCGTGATCGTCTGGGTCCGCAGTTTATGGTGGACAAGGGCTACACCGAGCAGGCCTTTGCGCTCTCTTGGAGTTCGTGGGATTTCAAGTGGTCGCGCCTGCAAGAGGGCTATGGCTGGGTTTCGATGGTTGTCTGGGCATGCTGTTGGCTGATTCCCTTCTGGGTTCTGATGGGGCAACGACCGAAGACAACGTCTTGGATCGTGGGCCCCGTGGCCGCGATCGTGCTGGCCGGCTTCTGGGTCGAGCGGAATCTGCTTGTCTGGCCGTCCGTGGTGAAGGGCGACATGACCGCGTTCATGGGCCTGATCCCCATTTGCATCGGGCTTGGCTTCCTGGGCGCATTCATCCTCGTTTTTCTCTTCTATTCAAGAGTGTTCCCATCTTTGTCCACAGCCCGACAGTCCTGAAGGGGCAAGGAATGCGCTCTTCGGGTAATCCCGGGGACCTTCTTTAGTGGAACCAGAGCCTGTCGACGGCTCGAATGGCGATGGTGTGGACGGGCTTGATTTCTCGGTGGGCCCCGTTCGATTCGAGGCGCATGCTTTCTCGTTGACGAGCAAGGGCCGGGCCGGGCCCTTGATTCCCTACGCCGAGGTGACCCATTGCGCTCGTTCCCGCTGGGGG
>CAWVXN010000158.1:0-6628 GCA_963933695.1 uncultured Myxococcales bacterium
TCTGGGAAGAGGGTTGCCTCTCGGTGCCCGACTACACCGCCGACGTCGAACGCTCCGCCCGGGTCACGATTCGGGCTACGGATCTCGATGGCAATGAAATCATAGAAGAGGCCGAAGGCCTGCGCGCGGTCTGCCTTCAACACGAGTTCGACCACCTCGAGGGGAAACTCTTCATCGACCGGATCAGCCGACTGAAACGTGGTCTCTACGTCAAGAAACGCAAGAAGCTACTCACCGAAACGGACGGGGAATAGAACTCTGGCTTCCCCCGCGCTTCGAATTGCCTTCTTCGGAACTCCCCAGGTTGCTCTCCCCACCCTGGACGGCTTGCTCGCGAGTCGTCACGAGCTGGTGGCGGTGGTGAGCCAGCCCGACCGGGGTCGAGGCCGCGGTCGCAAGCCTTCCCCCTCACCCATCAGCGAACGAGCACTCTCAGCCGGGATCCCCTTGCTCCGCTACGAAAAGGTAGGAGGACTCGAAGCCATTGAAGACCTTCAGCAATATCAACCCGATCTTGGCGTTGTTGTCGCGTACGGCCAATTCATCCCCAAGCCCGTGCGCACCCTGCCCCGACTGGGTTATCTCATCAACGGACACGCGAGCTTGCTGCCCAAATATCGCGGCGCTTCCCCCATCGCCCAGGCGATCCTCGACGGCGAAAAATACACGGGCGTATCGGTGATGCGCGTGGAAAAGGCGATGGATGCTGGCCCTGTGGCTCTTTCGAGGTCTATCGAAATCGGCGACGAGGAGACCACCGGTGAGTTGACCCTCAGACTCTCGGAACTCGCGGCACAACTGCTCCTCGAAGCGATCGATGCCATTGCCGAGGAGGGGGTTCAATGGACCGAGCAGGACCACGCCCGGGCCAGCGTCGCTCCAAAGCTTTCACGAGCCGACGGCCAAATCGATTGGAACCAGAACACCGCCACTTGCGTGCGCCGAATCAACGCCATGGCGCCCAAGCCGGGTGCCTTCACCCAGCTCCCCGAAGAGGGGGCGGGTGAATTGCGTATTCTCCGGGCGAAGCCCTACACCGGTCCCGCTTCCACCATCCAGGGACACGACCAGTCCCCCCGGCCTGGAGAACTCCTCCTAGCCGACGACTCCGACGCCCCCCCCCTGCGAATCCGAACCGCGGACGGATGGCTTGTTCCCCTGGAGGTGCAACGTTCTGGAGGCAAAGTGATGGCGCCCGGCGCTTTTCTCCGCGGTCACCCCCTCAGTGGAGGCCTCCTGCTCGACGGGCGCGCTTCAGGGGGGGAATTCCCATGACCGAGCGGCGTACACGTCCCGGCGCCGGCCGCGCACGAAACGGCAATGAGGGTGGCCACGAAGGCAGCGCCCGAAGACGCGGGGGCGGGCCCACAGTGGCTCGCCTGGCCGCATTGCGCGTCCTTGAGCGCGTCGAGCGCGCCCGAGCCTATGCGGACATAGCGCTGCACCACACCCTGGCCCAGAGCAACATGGCGGGCGCCGACCGGCGCCTGACCACCGACCTGGTTTACGGCACTCTGCGCTGGCGTGGGCGCATCGACTTCATCTTGGCCGGAGCCTTGGAGCGAAAGCTCGACACCCTCGAGCCCCTGGTGCTGACCACTCTCCGCATGGGGGCCTATCAGATACATTTCTCGGACCGAATCCCCGATACCGCCGCCGTCGATGAGGCCGTGCGATGCGTCCGGGCACTCGGTGCCGAACGGGCGACCGGGCTCGTCAATGCAACCCTGCGGCGGATAGCCCGAGAGCGCGAGACCGTCGTCTTCCCCACATGGTCGGACGACCCCTTGGACCATCTCGAGCATGCGCTCTCCGTCCCGCGATGGATCGCCGAGCGCTGGCTCAAGGACTACGGAGAGGCGGCACCGGAGTTGGCCAAGGCCAACAACCGGCCCCCGCCCCATACCATCCGGGTCAATCCCCAGCGCAATTCCCCCGATGAACTCCTCGCTCGAATCCGCGCGGATTTCCCCGACGCCCAACCCTGCACCCTCGCCTCCCGGGGGATCGTGCTCGGACGGAGCGGAGACGCGGGCCGGGATCCGCTCTTTCGCGATGGCCACTACACGGTGCAGGATGAGGCCTCCCAGACCGTGGTGGACCTACTGGGCGTTGAGCCCCACCACCGGGTTCTCGATGTGTGTGCCGCGCCGGGCACCAAAACCACCGCCATCGCCGAGCAACTCTCGGAGCAGGGCAGCGTTCTCGCCCTCGACCGGCACGCGGGGCGCCTTGGTTTGGTCGCCCAGGCCGCGCGTCGACTCGGACTCCGGGGCGTCAGCACCTTGGCCCGAGATTCCACCCTCTCCCTGGAAGACCTTCCCGGGGCAGCGAGTGAATCGGCACCGAACCAATGGGCAAAATTCCATCGGGTACTCGTCGATGCACCCTGCTCGGGCCTAGGAGCTCTCCGGCGCAACCCCGACGCGCGCTGGCGTGTGCGCCCGACGGACCCTGCCAAATTGGGGATCATTCAGTTGACCCTCCTCGAGCGCGCGGCCCAGGTCGTATCGCCGGGCGGAAGCCTCGTCTACAGTACGTGCACTGTGCTCAGCGAGGAGAACGAGGACGTCGTCGAGGGATTCCTGGAAGCGCACCCGGATTTCCGATTGCTCGCTCCCGAATTTCTTCCCCCGGCGCTGACCCCAGTGCTGGACGAGAAGGGATTCATGCGCTGCTATCCCCATATCAATGACAGCGACGGTTTCTTCGCCGCGCGGTTGGAGAGGAAGAACTAAGCGATGCCGACCCTACGAATCGCACCCTCGATCCTGGCCTCGGACTTCTCCCGACTCGGCGAGGAAATCCGAGCCGTCGAAGCCGCCGGCGCTGACTGGATCCACATCGATGTCATGGACGGCCACTTTGTCCCGAATCTCACCATCGGCCCGGGCATCGTGGAGGCGGCTCGGCGATGCACGGATCTCCCCCTGGATGTGCACCTGATGATTGAAACCCCCGACCGCTACGTCGGTGACTTTGTCTCGGCGGGAGCAGACACCATCGGAGTACACGTCGAGGCGTGCCCCCACCTGCACCGAAGCATCCAAACGATTAAAGAGGCCGGCGTTCGAGCCTGCGCGGTAATCAACCCCGCGACCCCGGCGAGCGCCGTAGAGCCGATTCTCGCCGACGTTGACCAGGTCCTCGTGATGACCGTCAACCCAGGCTTTGGCGGCCAGAAATTCATTCGCAGTGCACTCTCGGCGGTCAAACAGATCCGGGGCTGGATTCAGGAGCGAGACCTGGATGTCGATGTCGAAGTGGACGGCGGGATCACCGCGGACACCATCGGCGAAGCCGCTCAGGCCGGCGCTAACGCGTTCGTTGCGGGCACCGCCGTCTTCGGCACCGATGACTACAAGGCGGCCATAGAGGCGCTCCGCCAGCGGTCAGGACTCAGCTGACCGCCGAGGCGCCTGAGCCAAAACCGATCGGGCAAGCGACCCTCCTCATACCCGCAAGCGCGTCAGCACGGCTGGAAGCAGAATCAAATCCGTCGCCAGACACACCCCCATGGTGAGCGCCGAGAGGAAACCGAATTCCTGCAACGTGGCGAAGCGGGAGGCGGTGACGACCAGGAAGCCAAGGCAGAGCATCACCGAGGTAATTACAATGGGTCGTCCAACGTGCCGGCTGCACAGCATCGCGGCCTCAAAGGGATCCCTGCCCCGCCTGCGTTCGCGCGTGTAGCGAACCAGGAAGTGGGCGCTGTCATCAATCGCAATGCCCAGGGCCATGCTTCCGATCAAACTAACCGGGAGTGAAAGGGGCGCGAGACCCGCTCCCAGGAGTCCGAAGAAGAACAGGACTGGCACGAGGTTGGGGATCATCGCGACGAGGCCGAGCCCAGGCGAACGAAGCGCCAAAGTGATCAGCCCGAAGATGGCCACTGCCGCGAGACCCACACTGCGCGGCTGAGCCCGGGTGATGGCGTCGGCGCTATGGGCGAGCAAAATCGCGTTTCCCGTGATTCGCGCCTCGGCGCCTCGGGGTAACGGATGGCTATCCAGAACTGCCTGGAGTTTTCGCTCCAATTCGAGAATCGCCGATGATCCCACGGCCCCGGTTCGGACGATCACGTTGGCACGACTGTGGTCGACGGTCAGGAAAGGCGTCAGATCATCCTTAGGCAGCATGAAGAGCAACTCTGTGATCGCCGCTCGCGAGTCGGGAACGCGCTCTGCTTCGGGATCATCGGCATGAAACGCGCGATTCAGTCGGCCCAGCATGTCATTGAAAGAGAGGGTCCGGCTCACTCCCGGCACGACGCTCAATCGATCCTCCAGAGAGTCGACCGCGCGAACCAGGTCCGGGTCACGAAAACTCCCCGGACCATCGCCATCGATCACGATGTAGATCGGCACGACACCCGCAAGCAATCGGTTGACGGCTTCAAAATCCTGACGGATCGGGTCGTCCGGGGCAAAGTAGGAGAGATAATCGGTATCCACCTCGATGCGGGGAAGAAGAGCGACTGCGCCCAGCCCAAGCACCACCCAGACCCCAATGGCCAGAGCCGAATGGCGTCCGACCAAACGCGCCAGGTTCGCCAATCCCACATCCAGGCCGCCCGAGCGCCCCTGCCCCCCCTGCCCTTTGACCCCGGGGCCCTGCACAGGAAGCGGGAAAAGCGCCAGAGCGGCTGGAATGCCAACGAGCGCAATCAGGGTACTGGCCACGATGCCCAGCATGGCGAACAAACCGAGTTGAAAAACCGCGGGCACGTCGGTGATGAGGAGCGCCGCAAAGCCGATGACGGTCGTCAAACTCGCGATCAGGGCGGGGAGCCGGACCTGCTCCAGGGAAACCAGCGCCGCCCGAGCGGGATTCGGCGCTTCCCTTGCCTCCTCGTCATAGCGCGCCACGACGTGCACGCCGTAGACACTCCCAATGGCCAGTAGCAGGGGGCCCAACATGCCCGACAAAAGCGTGAGAGACTCCCCCAACGCGGCCATCGCCCCAAATGTCCAGACATTCGCTGCCAGTGCCGTCCCCAACGGAAGTACAACGCCCCGCAGAGTCCTGAAGAAAGCCCACAGCACCATGCCCATCAAAACGATGGCCAGGGGGATCAGAAGCCAGAGGTCGCGAACAATTCCGTTGTAGACATGGACCTTGGTATGAGGCCGGCCCGCTATGTGATAGCTCTGTTCGGATTCAACTTCTCCAGCGAGAATTCCCGTGATCGAGTCGTCGAGCCCAGACGCCAGAAAAAACGCATCATCCATTTCTTGGAAACCGATGTTAAGAGCGGCCGCCTTGGCATCCTCGGCCACGAGCGTCCCGCGATAGACGACATCATTCAAGGCGCGGTGCCGAAGTTCCAGCAAACTCGCCTGATCTTCGGGAACACTTTCGATGAAAGGCTTGATTTCAATCCATTCCTCGGACTCGACCCAACGAAGAGAAGTCGCATCGACAAGACTCGACACACTCCGAACCCCTTCCAGATGAGCCACCCGGTTTGACACGCGTTCGAGAGAACCCAGGCAGTCGGCATGAAAGACCTCGGGGCACTCCAGGGCCGCCGCATAGATTTCGTCATGGCCGAAATCGCGGACAGCCTCCCGATAGAGTTCAGCGACGGGATCCCCCAAGGCGAGCAGGGACTCACTGGAGGGATCGATGCGAATCCGGAGGCCGGGGGGATTCAAATCAAGGAGCGACTGGCCGGCCAGGACCGTCAGGGCCGCTAAAAGCATCAGCATTCCGCGTGGGCGAAGCACGACCCATTGGGGCCTATAGGCCAATGCCAGCGAGGCGAGTGATGCCAAGACGATGCCCGAAACCACGGCGATTACGGAATATGCCGCCAATAGACTCTCCTACCTAATCTAGATGGCAGAATTCTAGTCGAAAGCGCCCACCCGTCGGCCCAAAGGACCCAACAAGAGACTTTCGGGCTCTCTCTGACGTAATTCAGCCCTGCCCGGTTGAGAGGATACCCGGAAGGCGTCATACTCGGCCGCCAGTCGGGGCGTGGCGCAGCTTGGTAGCGCGCTTCGTTCGGGACGAAGAGGTCGCTGGTTCGAATCCAGTCGCCCCGACCATTGCATTCCTCGAGTCGCTCACTCCTCCGAGCCATCTTGAGTCGAGGCTCAAGGGCCACTGAACGCCTTGCCCATCTCGGGCAAGGCCAAGTAGCTGGCCTTCGGGTCGTAGTCGCTGGCGCCTGCCTCCACCCAACGTGCCAGCTCGGCCCGGCCGACAACGAACCAGTGCACCTCGTCGGGCCCATCCGCCAGCCGCAGCGTGCGCTGGCCCGTGTACATGTCGGCCAGCGGAGTCCACTGCGAAACGCCGGTGGCTCCGTGCATCTGGATGGCCTCGTCGATGATCCTGCAGACGCGCTCGGGCACCATTGCCTTCACGGCGCTCACCCAGACGCGTGCCTCGGAGTTTCCCAACACGTCCATCGCTTTCGCGGCTTTGAGGACCATCATCCGCATAGCTTCGATGTCGATTCTCGCTTTCGCGATCAACTCGGTGTTCTTGCCGAGATTTGCGATGCGCTTGCCGAAGGCCTCCCGCGAGAGCCCCCGCTTGGCCATCATCTCGATGGCCTGCTCGGCCGCGCCGATCGACCGCATGCAGTGATGGCTGCGGCCCGGCCCCAGGCGCAGCT
>CAWVXN010000159.1:0-6616 GCA_963933695.1 uncultured Myxococcales bacterium
CTGACCAAAGAGCTGGTGATGACGTGTCGGCCCTTCAGCGCCGAGGAGGCCCGGCTGGCCGGGTTCGTGAACCGCGTGGTCAAGCCATCGGACCTGGACGAAGCCGTCGAAAAACTCGCGGCGGAACTCGCCGCCAAGCCGAAACTCGCGCTTCTCTCGACCAAGCGTCACACCAACGCGGTAACCAGCGAGATGCTCGGGATCAGCCGATCCTGGTCCGATGCCGACGGACTCCTGGCTGGCCTGCGCGATCCCGAAGGCCGAGCCTCCGCGGCGCGCTATCTGGAGGACCTGCGGGCACGACGCGACGCGCGCCGCTGAGCCCGCGCCCGTTCAGTGCCCGGTCAGTGCCCGGTCAGTGCCGAGCGTCGGGAATCATGCGAACCACAGGCGCGCGCTTGGGCGTACCCGGGGGTCGTTCGCAGGCCCGGGCGGCATAATGCGCCGAGATCGCCCGGCGGCATCCGTCGCTGCGGTTGCGCCCGCTGCCGTGAATCAGCAGGGGATGAATCAGCAGTGTGTCTCCGGGCTGCATTTCAATGTGCACGCGCGCATCGCGATCCGCGCCTTCCACCGCGTGGAAACCGCGGTTCACGAATTCCCAGCCGGGTTTCCCATGCTCGCGTAGGCCCTCACGGTGACTACCTGGAATCACAGCCAGACAGCCGTTCTCACGGTTCACCGTGGAGATAGCCGTCCATGTCCCCAGGATCCCGTCCACCGGGCGCAAGGCGAAATAGCGCAGATCCTGGTGCAGGGGATGCCGACCGTCGACTTCGGGCGGCTTGTTGAACACGTTGGTGGAGATGGTTTGGAGTTCGGGCCCCAGCAAGGTGCGCACCGAGGCGAGCAAGCCTGGATCGAGCGCATAGGCGAAAAGTTTCGGGTCATTCTCGAAGCTCAGGATCTTGTTCACCGCGCGGACCGGGTCCGTCGGCACCACCGCCCCCTTGGCGACCATCACATCCTGCATCACGATCAGGTTCTCAGGTTTTTGCGCCGAGCCCGACGCGATCTCGAGGAAACGCGTCTCGAACTCGGCCACGGCCGCGGCGCTATACAGGTGCGGAATGCATACGTAACCCGATTCCCAGTAGGACGCGCACTGGGCAGGGGTCAGGCGCGGCGAGTCAGGCGGCGGCATGACCATAGCCAAGCGCAGGCACCGACCGGCGTCCAGCCGAAACCGTCGAGTACAGAGCCCCACTGGCTATTTTTTGGCCCGAGGGTACGCTGCCCGCCCGGTCTACGGATCGATCTGACCACCAGCCGCCACTCCGAGGGAGAAAAAAAGTCATGAGCCGAGTACTGATTACGGGTTCCAATTCGGGGATTGGGCGATCGACCGCAATCCTTCTGGCCGCCCAGGGCTACGAGGTTTTTGCTGGCATGCGAGACATCGGCAAGGCCACGAAACTATTGGAGGGTGCCGCCGCAGCGGGGGCCAAACTCCAACCCATCACCCTCGACGTCAACGACGACGCCTCGGTGCGCGACGCCGTCGCCGGAATCGAATCCGACGCAGGGCCGGTGGATATCCTGATCAACAACGCAGGCATCGCCCATAATGCAGCGATAGAGGACGTGAACATAGAGGTGGGCAAGGGCGTCTTCGAAACCAATTTCTGGGGCATCATCCGCTGCACCCAGGCGGTCCTGCCCAACATGCGTGCCCAGGGTTCGGGCCATGTGGTCAACATCAGTTCCGTGGCCGGGCGAATCGCGGCCATCGGTCAGGTCGTCTACTCGGCTTCGAAGTGGGCCGTGGAGGCCATGAGCGAAAACCTGGCCCAGGAGGGGGCAGCTTTTGGAATCCGGGTTTCGATCATCGAGCCCGGCGTGACCCGCACCGCGATCCTTCCAAAGAACATGGGGCACCCCGAGCCCACCGCCTACGCCGATACCTACCGGCGAATGCTCCAATTCTATGCCCGGGGAATCATGGCCAATACCCCGGCCGAAGAAGTCGCCCGGGTAATTCACGGCGCACTCGAGGATTCGGATCCCAAGCTGCGTTACCCCTGTGCATGGGGGGGAATCGAACTCTGCGAAGGCCGGAGCCAAATCAGCGACGCGGCTTGGACCGAGCTCGGCGCCTGCAAGACAGACGAAGAGTATTTCGATGCCTTCGAGGCGTGCTTCGGCCTGGACATTCGAACCCCGGCCCCCTGACACGGTTTCTCTGGGCACGGCTCTCCCGGGCCCAGAGCCCGGACCCGGGAGAGAGTCAGAGCGCCCCGTCCGCTCGGGGGACCGGCTCGCCTTGGAGCCACGCACGGAGCATGGCATTCACAATTTCGGGCTCGTCCTGCTGAACCCAATGGGACGCGTTGGGGAGATAGCGCTGGGTCAGGTCCCGGACAAAGGGCTCGGTTCCCTCGCTCGTCGCCCGGCTGAGCGCACGATCCTGCTCCCCCCAAAGGAAGAGCGTGGGCACTTCCAACACCGGGTACCCCAAAGCGTGCTGACGCCGCTGCCCCCGCCCGCGCAAGAAGGCCCGGTAGTAGTTGATCATGCCGGTGAGGGCCCCGGGGCGAAGAGCGGACTGCCGGTAAAGGTCAAGAATCTCTTTGGGGAAGCGCTCGGGGTGGCAGGCCATCCCCACAAAGCCCTGCCCCACCACATCAGCTCCCCGAGCTCCGATTAATTTCTCAGGCAAAACGGGGAGTTGAAAGAAAAAGGCATACCAGGACTTCAAGAGTTGCTGGGGCTGCCGAAAGACCGGCGCCGCCGCCCCGGGATGTGGCAGATTCATCACCACCAGTCGGGTCAGTGGCCGAATTTTTCGCAGGGCAAAGTACCAGGCAATAATTCCGCCCCAGTCGTGAGCCACCAGCATCACCTCTTTCGCACCCGAGGCGTCGATCAGCGCGCCCACGTCATCCATCAGCGTCTCGATGGCGTAATCGGCTACGGCTGCCGGCTTGTCGGTCTCCCCGTAGCCCCGTAGATCCGGAGCCCAGACCCGCCAGCCCAATTCGGCCAACAGCGGCATCTGATGGCGCCACGAAATCCAGTACTCGGGAAAGCCATGTAGACAAAGCGCCAGTCGATCACCGGCACCACACTCGGCCACATGAAAGTTCAGACCATTGGCCCGGACTTCCAGATGGGTCAGTCCATCAATTTCGAGACTCGTGTCTTTCAAATGACCTCCGGTCGCCAACCCCTTGCCCGGGCCAGGAACTTCGTCCCGCGCCGGTCAACGTCGGCTGAGCAGAACACTGCCAATGGAGTAGCCGGCGCCGAAGGAACACAGAACGCCTAAGGCACCCGGAGCAAGGTCCTCTTTGAACTTGTGAAAGGCGATCACCGAACCCGCGCTACTGGTGTTCGCATACTCGTCCAGAATCACCGGCGCCTCGGCCTCGGTGGCCTCCCGGCCGAGCACCTTCTTGGAAATCAGCAGGTTCATCCCCAGGTTGGCTTGGTGGAGCCACATCCGATCGAGATCCTGCGCGCTTCGCCCCTCGTCCGCCAAATGGCTTTCGATGTGTTGGGCCACCATGGGACAGACTTCCTTGAACACTTTTCGGCCCCGCTGTCGAAAGACCAGTTCGTGGGCGTCGCGCGGCGCGTCCTCCGAACGATTCATGAAGCCAAAGTCATTGCGAATGTTGTTCGAGTAGAGCGTCTGCAACCGGGTCCCCAACACCTGCCAGCCCGGCCGCGGTGAGTCCTCGTCGTCGGCCTCAACGATCACGGCCGTACAGGCATCGCCAAAGATAAAGTGGTAGTCACGCAACTCAAAATTGTTGTGAGCCGACGTGATCTCTGGACTCACTACCACCACGCAACGCGCCGATCCGCAGCGCACCGCGTCCACGGCCGCCTGAAGCCCGAATGTCGCGGACGAGCAGGCCACGTTCATATCGTAGGCCCAGCCTCCGGCGCCCAACGCGCTCTGAATTTCCACGGCGACCGCCGGGTAGGCGCGCTGCAGGTTCGAGCAGGCGACAATCACCGCGTCCACGTCTTCGGGCTGGCGTCCGGCCTCCTTCAGGGCTTCTCGAATGGCCACCAGGGAAATCTCGCACTGGATGGAGTCCTCGTCCTCGCCCCGAAGTGGAAGATGCGGCCGCAGGCGCTTGGGATCCAGCACTCCGGTCTTTTCGATCACGTAGCGGTGCTGAACCCCGGAAGCCCGGACGATGAAGCGCTCGTTGGGCGCGTCGCGCTCCTCCAACTCGCCCCGGGCAATGGCGTCGGCGTTTTCAGAATTCCAGGCCTCGACGGCCTGGGCCAGGGAGTCGACCAGTTCGGCATTGGTGATCCCGTCCCTGGGCGTCCAAAGCCCGGTTCCGGTCAGAACTGCTCGGTTCACGTAATTGCTCCTTATCATCCGGTACGAATCGAGTATTCCCCGCAGCACTGCCCGCCGCTCCTGGCGGGACGGGGAACGTTTGTGCTCACCCGAAGGTCGACTCCGGCTGGGAGGCTAGCTCTCAGCTTCCCCCCAAGCCAAGACCACGACCAGTCCAGACGCCCAGGATTCGATAGGATTCCGCCATGGACACACGAAACCTCTCGGGAAAAGTGGGCGTCGTCACCGGCGCGGGCAGTGGAATCGGCCGGGCGACCGCCCTGGCCCTGGCCGAACGCGGCGCAAATCTGGCGATCTGCGATGTCGACGACGTCGGACTCGCCCAAACTGCAGACCGCATCAAGGCCCTGGGGCGAGAAGTTTTGAGCCAGACCGTTGACGTGGCCCAGGCCGACGCCATGCAGGCGTTTGCCCAAGCCACTCGGAGCGCCCTCGGCCGGGTGGATATTGTCGTGAATAACGCGGGAATTGGGCTGGCCGGACTCTTTGTCGACGTCCCCCTTGAGGCCTGGACAAAGATCCTGGGCATCAACATCAGCGGAGTCATCCACGGCTGCCACGCCTTTCTGCCCGGGATGATCGAGGCGGATGCGGGCGGTCACATTGTGAACATCGCGTCCATGGCGGGCTATTGCCAGGCACCGGGAATGACCGCGTACGGGACCACCAAATTTGGCGTGCTCGGCTTCTCCGAGTGCCTCCGCGCCGAATTGTCCGTCCATGGCATCGGGGTCACAGCGGTCTGTCCGGGGGTGATCAATACCGCCATCGTGCGAACCAGCAAGATGTACGGCCTCAACGAGGATCCCGAATTGAGGGAACAGGGCATTCGCGCTTTTGAGAGGCGCAACTATTCCCCCGAGCGTGTGGCCCAGAAAATCCTTCGTGCCGTCCAGAAGAACCGGGGGGTCGCGCCCATCTCTCCCGAAGCTTGGGCAGGCTATTGGGTCAAACGCCTGGTTCCCGGGCTGATCGCGTGGTTCGCTCGCCGTAGTGCCAAGGCAAACCAAAGCCGAGGGGTCTAGTTCGGAGTCGTTGGCCCTCGCCCGAAATTTTGCCCGGGAAGCTCTTAGGCCTCTTGGCCGTGCTGCTCGTCCGACCGGCCGGCGGATGCGTCAATCCTCTTCCGTGGCGCCTTGAAGACTTTCCGGACCGCGGGCTCAAAACTCTCCAGAGGTTCGGTGGGGTATTCCGGGTCAAAGCTGTTCTGGTCGTACTTTTCGCAGAACTCGGCGCAGTCGCGAAACCATTCGTGGTCCCGGTAGCGATCGCGCAGATTCCGGTCGATTCCCAAATGGTGGAAGAAGTAGTAGCCCTGGAAGATCCCGTGATGCTCGACAATCCAGCGGTTGCGATCGCTGACAAAGGGTTCGAGTAGGGTCGCGGCCAATTTCGAGTGATTGGCCGGCGCGAGAATATCTCCCATATCGTGAATCAGGGCGCAGACCACGTATTCGTCGTCCCGGCCGTCTCGCCTGGCCCGGGTCGCGGTTTGCAGACTATGGGTCAATCGATCGACCGCGTAGCCTCCCGTTGTTCCCTCGAGTAGCCGAAGATGCACAAGGATTCGATCGGCAAGACCTGCGGAGAACTCGGCATCGTACCGCTCGATGATCTGGTAATCTTCGCGAGTACTGTCCCGCATCGCAGTAAAGGTGGTTCCCAATGATGTCTTTTCCATCGACCCATCCTTCGTCTCAAAGATTCGCGCGTTTTAAGGGGCGGTGATGGAAGCGGCGCCCATCGGGCATTCGGGGACTCTCTCGCTTGGAATGTGCTCTTTTACAAGAGTTCTTTTTAAAAGCACTTTTATGACAAGCTCTTTTGTGACCAGTGCTTTTATGAAAAGTGCTTTTGCGAAAAGTGCTTTTGCGACGAGTGCTTTTCTAAAAAAAGGCCTCCCCATAAGCCGCACAAGCGCCAGCGTCCGCAGTCTTCCCATACTAGCAGGGCACCCCGGAGCCGGAACGGCGCACCGCCCGTCCGACCGCTTGGCCGAGTGGATTCAGCGAGGGCCCTCATGAGCTCTCCCCTCATTTCCCTCATGGGCAGCGACCCCACCTCGACCCCAGAGATTCGTCGCGCGCGCAAGATCGAAGTGGCCCTGGGCTACCGGATTTTCGCCGCTCAGCATTGGGGCGATCTCGGAGACGGGCATATCAGCGCCCGGGATCCCGAACGAACGGATGCTTTCTGGATGCTGCGCTATGGCGTCTCGTACCACCGGGCGAAGGTTTCCGACCTAGTCCTTGTCGGGCCCGACGGGAAACTCCTCGAGGGTGAGGGATTCGT
>CAWVXN010000160.1:0-6590 GCA_963933695.1 uncultured Myxococcales bacterium
GTCATGGCTTCGATGAGGTCGCTCTGCTCGATGGTGTCCTCGTGAAGGGTCCAAAGCAGTCGGTTGAAAATGAAGGTCTCGACGGATAGGCCCATCCCTGCCAACTCGCTCCAGTGTTTGAGGAGCATTTGGCGCTTCTTGTCCGGGCGCGCGTAGGTGCCGACGAGAACCAGTCGACCGACTCGTTCGGGGGCTAACAGGACCAACTCCTGGGCCGTCATGCCGCCCATGAATGGGCCCAGAACGTCGACCTGGTCGATGCCGAGTTCGTCGAGGAGTGCCAGGGCATCCCGGGCGAGATCGACCGTGGCAAAGGGTTGGCCGGTGTCTTCGCTCTGGCCGACGCCGCGATGGTCGAAAATGATGACCTGTCGTTGACCGGCGAAATCGGGCATCTGGAGGGGCAGCCAGCCGGCGCAGGAGCCCGCCATGCCCATGATGAGGAGCAGGGGCCGGGGCCCACCCGCTTCGGGCTCGCCGTGGCATTCGTAGTAGAGCTTTCTGCCCGAGATAGTGGCTAACGCCATGGTGGTGCCAGCATAGGGTCTTCGCGCGGGTCCCGGGAGGGGTCGGTTCAGGCTCCGATCTTCTGGAGATTCGACAATACGCCCTTGGCCACCGCCTTGAGAGTCTCGAATACTCCTTCGCCCGTGGTGGCGCAGGCCTCGAATTCCGGGACGCCGGTGGGGTTGAGTTCTTTTCGCATCTGATCCAGGGGGCTCACGTTCGGCAGGTCACGCTTGTTGTATTGCATCACCCAGGGAATCCCCTCGAGCTTCAAGCCGTGCTCGATCAGGTTGGTCTGAAGGTTCTCCAGGCTCTCGACGTTGGCCTCCATGCGTTCCGTCTGGCTGTCGGCCACAAAGACTGCGCCGTCCACGCCCTTGAGAATTAGCTTTCGGCTGGCATCGTAAAAGACCTGGCCCGGCACGGTGTAGAGGTGAAAGCGTGCCTTGAAACCGCGAATTTCACCGAGAGCCAGGGGGAGAAAGTCGAAGAAGAGGGTGCGTTCAGTCTCGGTGGCCAAGGAGATCATCTTCCCCTTCATGTCCGGATTGGTCTTGGCGTAGACGTACTGAAGGTTCGTCGTCTTGCCGCATAGACCGGGTCCGTAATAGACAATCTTGCAATTGATTTCGCGCGCCGCGTAGTTGATGAATGACATTTTTAGTGGGTACTCAATCCGAAAAAAGGTTGTCGATCTCTTCGTCTGTAAGTTTTCCGAAGCCCGATTGATGACTGGGTGACTCGGCTTCTGATTTCTTCTGGGCGATTTCGAAAATTTGGGCGAGATCGGTGCTGGCTTTCCGGGCTCGAAGACGGACCAAGCCGAGGCTGCTCTTTTTTTCAAACACGACGATCAGGATGCCTCGCTCGCCGACGAGGTTCATGTGAAGGCTACCGCGTTCGCCCTGGTGGAAGTGGGTCGGGAACTCGTCTTCTCCGAGAAGTTGGGCCAGACCCCCTGTAGCGGCGATGGAACCGGCGGCCAGGGTCGCGAGGCCGGTGGTGTCGAGTTCCGCTGTTCTTCCGGTCTGGCTGATCAATTGGCCCACCCGGTCAACGACAAAAATCCCCCGCGCCCCGGTTTCGTCCAGAAGCGTATCAATGGCGACCTGGATCGCCGCGAACTCCTCTTCGCGCATGGAAAATTGGGCTTGGGGCATTGGGAATGCGCGCTCCTCGTCGGGCCTCGGCAAGTCAGTCCGGTTTTCGGCACCCAGTAACGTGCGTCGGTCGTCCCGCACCGGGTACCCACAGAAGCAATCGGCCGGGCTCGCCCTTGGCTTTAGGCGCATTTCGGCCAGGGGATGCACCGGGGGTGCACATTGCCTTGCCAGGGCCCTCTGAGGGGCCTGGCGAACTATTCCAGGGTCCGGCGATTTTCCACCGAGCGGCCGATGGTCACGTGGTCGGCGTATTCGAGATCGCCGCCAAGGGGCATCCCATAGGCGATTCGGGTGACCGTCACCCCGGTATTTTTGAGTCGATCGGCGATGTAGTGGGCCGTTGCGTCCCCCTCGGCGTTGGGATTGGTGGCCAAGATCACCTCCCTGATTCCGCCCGCCTGAACCCGGGTGTGGAGTTCGCCGATCCGGAGGGTCTCGGGTCCCATGCCATCGATGGGGGAGAGCGCCCCCCCAAGCACGTGGTAAAGCCCCTTGAAGCTCCCACTCTGCTCAATGGAGGACAGGTCTGCGGGCTCTTCCACGACACACACGCAGGCGGCGTCTCGGCTTGGGTTGGCGCAGATCGCACAGGGGCTGTGGACCCCAAGATTGAAACAGGACTCGCAGATCACGGTATCGGTCTTGATCCGCGCGATGGCATCCGAGAGTTCACCAATGAGCTCGTCCGGCGCGCCGAGCAGGAAGTAGGCCAGGCGAGCGGCGGATTTCTCGCCCACTCCGGGTAGCCGGCGCAGGGCGGAAACCAGGCGTTGCATTGCGGGGGATGAGCCTCCCGCGGACCGGTGCGTGGTGGCCATGGGATTAGCCCCTGTCTCCGGGGCCGGGCATCATCATGCTCCCTTGGAGTTGTTGGAGTTCCTGTTGGACGCTGGCCTGGGCCTTCTCCAAGGCCGCATTGATGGCTGCGGTGGCTAGGTCCTCGATCATGCTCCGGTCGCCTCCGCTGACCAGTGTGGGTTCGATGTGAAGTTCCAGAACTCGCAACTGGCCGCTGACGACGGCGGTCGCCATGCCGCCTCCGCTTGAGGCCTCGTAGCGTCGGCTGGCGAGGTCGCGCTGGAGTTCGGCCATTCGCTCCTGGACGCGCTGGGCTTGCTTGAGCATTTCGTTCATGTCCGGGGTACTCACCTGGGCTGCTCCTTGCCCAGCGGGATGATCTTGACGATTTCGCCGCCGAGCAGCTTGATGGCTTCATTGAGAACGGGATCGTTGAGCGCGCTTTGGATCTTCTTGCGTTCGGTTTCAACTCGGGCCGGGGCGGATCCGGTCGGCAGGGCTCCACTTAGGGCCGGGGCGAACGAGGCAATTTCTACAGTGACTTCTCGGTTGAAGAATTCATGGGTCACCTTTTGCAGATCGGACAGTCGGTCCTCCAGGCGCTTGGCCTGAAAGGCCGAACCCGGCGCGATACGAATGGAGTCGGGTGTTCGCTCGATGAGACTCGCGTTCTCAAGGGAGCCCGAGAGGGGTTGATCGGTTTTTCCCACGAAGTCTCGGAGTCGGTCGAAGAGCGCCCCCAACTTCCCCCCATTGTCGTCATCGGGGAGCGCAGGCCCGCCGGCGTCTTGGGCGGTAAGGTGCTTTATGGCCCCGGATTTTTTGGGAGCCTGGGTTTTGGGGCTGGGTCTGGGTGCTGTTCGTGTTGCTTGGGCTGTTCGTGTTGTTTGTATTGGTTGTATTGGTTGTGTTGGTTGTATTGGTGCTGTGGGTATCCGTGTCGGGGGTTTTGGTGCCGTGGGTGTGGTGGGTGTGGGTGGTGTGGGTGCTGTGGGTGGTGCAGGTATCGGTGCTGTTCGTGCTGCCGGTGCTGTTCGTGTCGATGCTTTCAGGGGGGGGGCAGAGGATTGGCCAGAGCTTCGAGGAGCGTTCTGGGTGGGCGGCTTCCCGGGACTCGAGACTTTGGGCTCGGGACTGGGTGGGCCGCTTGAAGGGGGCGGGGAGCGGTCGCCTCCGCCCGCAGGGGCTCCAGAGTGACCGGTCCTGGTTTCGGTGCTTTCCAGGCGCCGCAGTCTTTCAAGGAGTTCGGCGACGTCTTCGCCCTTGGGGAGAGTGGCCAGCCGAATCAATGCAATTTCGAGAATGGCGGTGGGCTGAGGAGCCCAGGCGAGGTCCTCCAACTCAGTGAGGAGGGCCTTGAACATTCGCCGAAGCCGGTCGGTGCCCGCTCGCTTGGCAAGCGCTGCCAGCGCTTCGAGATCGGCTTCGCCGCCCTCGACCAAACCCTCGGAATTCGGCGCAACGCTGAGGACCACTAGGTCGCGCAACAGGCCTACGAGGGATTTCCCGAGGCGGTCGGTGTCGGCGCCGGATTGCAGGGCGTTGTGGCAGATCTCGAGGGCCGCTGCGGGTTTCGAATCGATGCAGGCTTCAATCATGTCGAACAGGACACGATGAGCAACCAGATCGAGCATCGCGCTCACGGTGTTGTCGTCGATCTCGGCCCCCCCATAGGCGAGGGCCTGGTCAAGGAGAGTCTGGGAGTCGCGCATGGAGCCCTGACCCTCCCGGGCCAGATCGCCCAGGCTCTTCTCCGAGATCTTGATGCCCTCGGCTTTGCAGATTTGGGCCAACCGATCGCTCACTTCCTGAGTGGCGAAGAGGCGGAGATCGTGGCGCTGGCAACGGGACATCACCGTGGTGGGGATTTTCTCGGGGTTGGTGGTGGCCAGCACGAAGAGACTATTGGACGGCGGTTCCTCCAGCGTCTTGAGTAGGGCGTTGAACGCGGCATTCGAGAGCATGTGAACCTCGTCCACCACGAAGATTCGGTATTTGCCCGGGGAGGGGGCGTAGCGGATGGCATCGATCAATTCGCGGATATCATTGACCCCGGTCCGACTGGCGGCGTCGACTTCCTGAACGTCATTGGACCGCCCAGCGGCGATTTCAGTACACGGCGCGCATTGCCCGCAGGGCGTTTCCGTCGGACCCTCGTCACAGTTCAATGAGCGCGCCAGGATGCGGGCCAGGGTTGTCTTGCCCACGCCCCGGGGGCCAGTGAGCAACATGGCATGGGGGACCCGGTCGGTCAGAATGGCGTTCCGAAGCGCCGAGGTTACGTGCTCTTGGCCCGTCACTTCGGCGAATGTCTGGGGTCGCCATTTTCGCGCGATAACCTGATAGCTCACGAGATATTTCCTGCTGCCCGCGGTTCCGAAATTTGGACAATCGGTCGGGGTTCTGGGCTTGGGTGGCGGCGGCGCCCCAACGAGGGGACCGGGGGTTTCCGTGTGCCCAGGAGAGACCGCAGGGCATCCCCACTCGCAGCCGAATTCCTGCTACGGCTGCTTCCTTCCGGATCTGACCGGGTTCACAGGGTCCCAAACTCGAGCGGGACCCTGCGGTCACCCCTGGACACACGGGAGACGAAAGTACATCCGTGTCGGCCCAGGGTCAACGCGTCCCTCCTCAACTCGCCAAGAGTTGTGCGTTTTGGCCGGTTGCTGGCTACCCCGCGCAGGGCCAGCGGGAGCGGGGGGCTTCTGGCGGAGAGGGTGGGATTCGAACCCACGGAAGGCTTGCACCTTCACCTGATTTCGAATCAGGCCCGTTCGACCGGACTCCGGCACCTCTCCCGATTCGTCTCACCCTAGCATTCCGATCGGGGGATGCTTCCCAGGTGCGGATCTGTTTACTCGCCGGGGCAGAGACCCCGTGCTAGCCTGCGCCCGCCAGGCAGCCACCCCCAGGCGGTGGTCTGTCTGCACTGCGCCGGAAACCGTCCCGACTTCTGGCGATTGACACGAGACCACCTTTCACCTTTTACCTTTCACATTACCCCTTCCTCACTCCCCAGGGACCAGACTGATGGGGGGCGATTGGCACCTACGGAGAACCGCACTTGTCACGAGAAGACCTGATTCAAGCGACCGGCAGCGTCGACAAGATCCTCGGCGGGGGTCGCTATCAGATTACCCTGGAGTCGGGCCAAGGCGTGACCGCCCAGCTTTCCGGGCGCATGCGGCGCTTTCGTATTCGCGTGATTCCGGGGGATCGAGTTACGGTGGGCCTGTCCCCCTATGACCCGACGCACGGATTCATCACCTTCCGCCTGCGTGAAGGTCAAAACGCTCCCGGAGCGTAGGGCGCCATTCGCCCGACGGGTGACTTCGCCCATCGCCCCGCACTCCCGGCATTGGGTTCTCCGGCCCGAATCCTGGGTTTCGTGGGTGACCGCAGCCGCGTACCCCTTTAGCCCCTGGCCATTTAGGCACCTGGCACGAGTTTAGGCATTGGCGTGGTAGGCTCTGACGCCATGGGTCTTCGGATAGCTCTCTTTGGTCAAGCGCCTTTCGGCCGGGACGTGGCCGTCCGTCTGGCCGAAGCGGGACATTTGCTCGCGGCGGTTCACGTCCCTCCCGATACCCGGGGCCGGGTGGATCCCCTGGCGGCGGAGAGCCTGGAGCGCGGTTGGCCTCTATTCCGCCACAAGGCCTACCGCCGCAAGGGAGAGGCCCTGGCCGAGCGGGTTCGTGAGTACCGGGGCCCCGGCGTGGACCTGAACGTGCTGGCTTTTACGACCGTCATCCTGCCTCCCGAGATCGTGGATTTCCCGCGCATGGGTTCGCTTTGCTTCCACCCCTCGCTGCTACCGGCCTTCCGGGGCGGAAATGCCCTGGCTTGGCAGATTATCCAAGGAGCGCAGGAGAGCGGCGTGACGGTTTTTCGGCCCGATGCCGGGGTGGATACCGGGCCCATCGTGGTCCAAAAATCCGGTGTCAAGATCTCGCCAGAGGCCACCAGTGCCTCGCTCTATTTCGACGAACTCTATCCCCTGGGCGTCGAGGCCATGGTGGAGGCGGTGGCTGCCGTCGCCGACGGAACTGCTCAGTTCACCCCCCAAGCCCAGGCGGGTGCGAGTTTCCAGGGTTTGGTGGATGACTCGGTGGCCCGGATCGA
>CAWVXN010000161.1:0-6575 GCA_963933695.1 uncultured Myxococcales bacterium
TCTGACACCTTCATCATTGTGGCCTTCAAGTGAAGCGAAAAGAGCAGGCCTTGGGCCTTGGCATCGCTGATCTGCTGGTCGAGGAATGCGACAAGCGCTTTTTTGCTCAAGCGAGTTCCGTCGATGACTTCGCCCGCCTGGAGTTCGATCCCGTCCTTGAGCGTTGTCTTCTTTCCGTCTGTCGACGTGTGCTGGATGAGAACTGTCGCGGCTGCCTCGACGGTGACCGATTTTTCGTTGTGGAAGAAATCTCCGGCGCTCATTGTCGAGACGTGGGTTTTCGAATCGTTGTGCCAGACGCCCATTCGATGAGGGTTCTGGCGCGCGTACTCCTTGACGGCATTCGGCGCGCGTCGGTCGGAGTTTCCCTCGCGAAGAACTGGATTGACAGCGCTGCCCTTGACGCGGTCGTAGCGTAGCTGGATCTCGCGCTCATCATCGTTGGCTGGCTCTTCGGGATAATCCGGGAGGGCGAATCCCTTGGATTGGAGTTCGGCGATCACCGCTTGGAGCTGGGGCAGGGATGCGCTGATGTTCGGCAGCTTGATGATATTGGCCTCTGGAGTTCGCACGAGTTTCCCGAGCTCGGCGAGTCCGTCTTCCACTCGCTGAGACTCGTCAAGGCGATCGGGAAAGGCTCCGAGAATTCGACCCGCAAGAGAGATGTCTCGAGTTTCGATGGGAACGCCCGTTGCGCCGGCGAAGGCTCGGATGATCGGCAGGAATGAATGGGTCGCCAAAGCCGGAGCTTCGTCGGTCCAGGTATAAATAATCGGAGGAGACTGGCTCATGGATTTTCTTTGCCTTTTCTGCCTTGGGCGCTTGTTGTTTGGGCACTCGTTCGGCCTGGCTATTTTTCTCGTCGCGAATGATTCAAGTGTCGAAAGCTGAGCTCAGGTGATTGGGCGGGGCGGGCGGCCGAGTGAGGGGTCGAGTAAGCGGCGCATTGCCCCACCTTTTCGGCCCCTTCTAGCCTCTCCCCGAGGGTGCTTCTTAGGAATGGAAGCGCTTGGCGCCGGGGAGATTGCCGAGTTTTTAACAGAAATAGGGCCGCGACTCCATGGCCTCTTCGCGAACGAGTCCGCAGCTGTTCGCCGAGAAAGTACTCGCCAATGGCGATCAGTGCTTTCAATCCCGCGAGTCGGCTCACTCCAGGTCATCCGTCCCGGTGACGCCAATGCCTTCGCCGTACCACAGCCAGGAATGAGGGTGGGTTTCGTCTCGGCGCTGAGGCCGATCGAGCCCCTGCGGTGGTTGCTCGAACCGGTGGGGCTGAGAGCCTACCAAGGCGCCGGTGCGTAGTCCTTCAAGAATTGGCCCCAACAGTGATGGCCTGTGTTGAAGCCCACAAAAATCGGGTCGACGACGCGCGCGGCTCCATCGATCGAGTCAAGAGGCGGCGCGAACCGCTGGGTCGTTTCTTTTTCGACGGCCTTTTTGAAGCAGTCCTCGTCGGTGACCCATCCGGTATCGACACTATTCATGTGAATGCCGGCCTTGATATAATCGGCACCCGATGTGCGCGTCATCATGTTGAGAGCGGCCTTCGCCATATTGGTATGCGGGTGACGCGTTGTCTTGAGGTTGCGTTGGAACTGGCCTTCCATGGCCGAAACATTGACGATGTGCTTATCCCGACTTTCGACAGCGGCCATTAGCGACTTGAGCTTGCTATTCATTACGAAGGGCGCGATCGAATTCACCAGCTGTACCTCAAGCAGTTCCAGCGTGGGGACTTCGGCAAGTTCCATCCGCCACGAGTTGCTCTCGCGCAGGTCAACTTGTTGGCCCTCGCCATCCTTGATACCAGCCGGAAAAAGGTGGCTTTGGTCGCCCTCGCCCAACAGGTCGAGCTGGCTCATCTGAGCCACGTCTCCTGGCGCACGGTACAGGGCGAGAGCCCTTTGGGCAGTTTCTTGACCGATCAGGGCCTGAAGGCGCGGTGATAGCTCCGCTGGATTTTCCTTGTTTGCCATTTCTGTGTAGTAAGCGGGGGGACGGCGCACGGTTTGGCAGGCATTGTGAATAAGGAAGTCTAGGCGGGTCTCGGTGGTGAGCAGTTCTTCACAGAACTCCTCGATGGTCGGCGTATGGCGAAGATCCAGAGCACGTATGTCGAGGCGATCGCGCCAATCCTCGAAGTCGTCCTCTGCTTCGAAACGCCTGGCTGCGTCACAGGCAAAACGCGTGGTTGCAATCACGCGGGCCCCAGCACGCAGAAGGAAAAGCACAATCTCGCGACCGATCTTTACCCGGGCGCCGGTGACGAGAGCCACTCGGCCTCCGAGGTCTGCAGTGGCTGTGCGCTTCAGCCAGTTCATGTCGGCGCAAGCTGGGCACATTGAGTCATAGTGGTGATGCAACTCTCGGAAAGGCTCTTTGCAGACGTAGCAACCCTTCGGCTCATTGAGCATACGTCGGCTCTGTTTGGGGCGTTCGCGCGCTTGGTGCTCGAGGAGTAAGCGTTGCTCAGATGTGATCGCGAGTTCCTTGGGTGCGATGGGGAACGAGAGAGCGCGCTTCATCGATCGATGACTGGTTGCCTCCAGGGCTGCGTCATCCTGCTCGCGGATCCGGCGGCGTTGTTCGCCCCGTCGAGCATTGGCGTGCTTTCGGCGTGCCAGGCGATCCGGCAAAGCAACTCGACCCGCTGCTTGGCGCAGCCTCAATAAGGATTCTGGGTCTAGCTCCACGAGGGACTCGGGTGAAGCAGCCATCGCTTCAAGCCACGCAAGATGGGCCTCAACCGGGTTTTGTTTGCGGTCGGGTTTCTCGTCATGCGAATGGTCACTTGGCATCGGATAATTCACTCTATTGCCTACGGTTCCGAATAATTGGTGCCGCAGTTTACCCCAAAGTAAAGCCGGTCAGGAAGGACGTGATTCGATCCCGAGGACTGCTTCCATTGCGAGCGCCGAGCCCCCATCTTCGCGCTGGCTCGGGGAAGGGCTCGGGCTCGGGCAGGGGGACTCTGGCGCAGGGGGTCTTCGCTGGGAGTGGAAAGGGGCTCCCTTCTGAACATTCCCAAAAGCTGGCCTCACGGCAAAAAATGCCATCCGCTCAAGGACTGGGTGTTTGGAGAGATGCCCAGCCCCAGAGTAAACGAGAGGTTCCGGGGCTGAGCGTCGCGGGTTCTCGGCCGAATCGGCGAATGGCCTAGGCCTGGGACGTCCTACCCACCCCGGGCGCGACTGCCGTTCTTGGTGTCAGGGATTTCCCTTATTCAAGTGCCTCCCTTTGGGGTCGACATCATGACGTGTAGGGGACGCACGAAGGGGGCCAAATGGACCCACCCGTTTCGAGTGGACAACCCTCGCTCCCGAATAGGCATTGACTTTAAGGTGAAGTCTTTGTTCTACTGGTGGGTATAGCCCTCGGATTTTGTGAATTCAGATGCTGATGCACCCCAAAGGAGATTTTTAAATGCTCTCTCAGTTCTTCCGATTGACCAAATCTTCCCATGCTCTTTCCATTTCCCTCTTGCTCTTCATGGCGTGTCCAGTCGCTGCCGACTCGGATTCGAAGGACAAGAAAACAATGACCGGGGTCTGGCTGACTCGGCCCGCAGCCGCCTTCGTGTATCAGGATCCCGACGGCTTCGCGCCCGGTGTCGCTGCCCCGCTGAAAGAGATCTCTCTCATGCGATGGGAACTCGAGGAAGACAAGAACGGTCTGATCACGGGTTACAACACCTATTACTCCATAGATGATCAAGGGAACAACCAATCCCGGGGGACCCTCTGCATGGTGGGCGCGCGCCAGGGCTCCAATGTTCTTCTCTCCGAGGCTTACGCGGTTTACGATGGGTACCCTGTGCCCGAACTGTCGACCCTCACGATTTTCAGGTTCAATTGTGAAAGGCGGGGCGAGAACAAACTCAAGTGTCTCGGCGATGGGTTGAGCAGCATCCCCCCGACAGTCCTCAAGGCCGTTCTCGTGCGCTCCAAGCGGCCCGGTGATCTGATTCCCGTTCCCGAGGCGGCTCGCGAGATCTGCCAACCGGGCGCCTAGCCTCGCCTCCCTCGCTTCGGTGATCAAGGCGCGCGGAGCCCCATGCTTTTCCGGTGGGAGATATCAGAGCAAAGAGCGGCTTGAATCTCGGCGCAGGTGCGTGATCTCTTCGAAGGCGGGGGCGGAGGTGGAAAACCGCCTCCGCTTTCCCGGGTTCGCGGGAGAAATGTGCTTGGGGTCAAGGGACTACTTTTTTTCTGCGACGATTCTCCAGTTCAGATCTGCGATTTTCCCTTTTTCAGCATCGGTCCAGGCTTGTCCGCCGGTTTGGAGAAGCTCGAGGGATTCCTCCACCCATGAGGGTAGGACGCGAATCGCCTCGAGGGCTCGGACGACTCTTCGACCCATGAGAATCAAATCGCGTTTCTGCTCGCACAGGGGCCATGCTTCGCTCTTTGAAGGCGCCGAAATTATGATCTCAAATCCGGCTCTTTCCAAAGCGGCACACACGTCGGCCGGATACATCGATTGGGTGGCCGCCAGTGTTGGAAGATAGGCCTTGTGAAGCGAAACATGTTCTTCATTGTTCCAATCGAAATAGGGCGACAACAAGTACTCCGAACAAGAGTACCGGGTTCCGGGTTTCAACACGCGGTACATTTCGCTTGCGTGCGCATCCAGTTCTTCCTTCTTGAAAAAGGGCCAAACAGCCTGGAAGGAAAAGCATCCATCGAAAGTGCCTGACTCATACTCGAGCGGATCGTGATGATTTCCGACTTTGAAGTGGAGCCGATTGCTCATTTCACACTCTGCGGCCCAGTCGATGGCATTTTCAATCTGGTTCGGATCGATGTTGTATCCGGATACCTGGCCACCGGTCATCGTGGCGAAGTAGTGTGCGATTCGTCCTCGCCCGCATCCCATATCCAATAGGTGTGACTCTCCGGGGTGCATCAGGTCCATATCCTTCAAGACTGCCTGCTCGCACAACAACTGATTCCCATACAAACCCTCCGAATCATCCAACTGTGGCGGGATGTAGAGCTTCTCAAGATCGAAGATCGACAGCATGTTGTTCAAGACCTTGTAGTAGTCCGCAACCGCCTTCGTCTCGTCCGCAGTCTCAGTCTGCTCGCCTGCCTGCATCCGTTGGAAGAACTTGTACGCGTCGACGCAAGCTTGCTTGTCCTCGGGAGGCATCGTGATCAGCCGCTTGACTCCGATGAAGGCGGTTTTGATTCTGTACCAATTCACTTTTTTCACCCTGCCTAGTAGAACGTGTTGAGGATCTGCGGATAGGAAATTCGAATCCGGAACTATGTAACTTATCCAAGACTATCGGGCTATCAGCACCGTGATCCAATAGGGAATGTCCAAAAAATGTCCCGAGTGGTCAAGGATTTGCCATTCCTCAGTGTACTTGGAACGAGTGCGGCGCCGAGGAATTTTTCATGTCCGGGGATAGGGAGCTCAAAGGCCGATTGGATGCCCTTGGCGATCGACTGGGCATTGGCTCAAGCGCTGTCCGTGAAGCCCTTGTACGCCTTAGGGTCCTAGAAGCAGATATGCAGTCAGGCTCACCCTTGCGGAGGATTGCCCGAGTAGGCGCTGAGCCGCAAATGTGTAGCACCCAAGCCGAGCGCCTGGGGCATCTCTTCACTGGATCGCCCGGAGACTCTTTATCCCAGCTATTGCCTACCCCCCGCGTTTCAATGAGAAGAAAACACCG
Source organism: uncultured Myxococcales bacterium (assembly GCA_963933695.1). Lineage (GTDB taxonomy): Bacteria > Myxococcota_A > UBA9160 > UBA9160 > UBA4427 > JAZXM01. The sequence goes on from CAWVXN010000161.1 coordinate 5,681, forward strand.
GATGAGTTTCCGACCAACCTCACAGTAGTGAGCTCTCTGCGACATAGCACTCAAGGGATGAGCTGGGCTGCCGATCTCAGGGTCCGTGCAGACGAGCCCCGGTCACTTCACCTAAGAGACAAAATAAATTCCAAGTGTACTCGACAAGGAGAACGTAATGGAGATCGCCGAAACCCTGATGCCGTGGCCGGAGTCAACCGTTCACTACGCTGGACTCGTTCTTGGAACCCTTCTCTTAATGTATTTGGGCAGGAAATCTGCTCATGGCGCAATCAGGACTCTGTGCGTAACAGTTGCGGACCTATGCCAGAGCTTCCGGTCTGCCGTGACAACCGCCGAAGAACGCCTGAGTCATCGAAACCAAGAAGTACTTCTCGAGCTCGGCAGGGAGCAGGTTGAACGCAGCATCGAGCGGGAGTTTCACCGAGTAAATGCCATCGTTGCCCGGGATCTGTCTGGCTATCCGGGACTCAATCGCCGCATCGCCGATCAGATCCAGCGAATTGACGAAGACTTTCAGGCTTCTACCGATGTACCGCCGACCCCCCCCGCGTGGACGGAAGCCGTACTGGCGGTCGCAAACGTTCCAGCTGCGGGGGATCCCGTTGTCTCACGGATTCTGGCCGACATTCACAAAACCATCCAAAGCTCAGAAAAAACAGCCACTTCTGCCTACCGAAAGGCCAGCCAGGACAGACATCTGCTTCTCAAGCGCATGCTCCCTTTCTGGCGAAAGCTCACGCAGATTCTAGAGCAAGTAGGGGGCACGGTGAGTGGACTGGCTCAGCGCGCCGAAGTGATCGATCGGCAGATGGACGCTTACGAGCAAATTCGCGAAAAAAGCGATCGCGCCACCCGAATGCTTTCTGCTTCCACCATGACGACCTTCATCGCC
>CAWVXN010000162.1:0-6496 GCA_963933695.1 uncultured Myxococcales bacterium
GTGGACTCCACGACGACCACCGAGTCGCCGGGCTGAAAGTCCTGGGCGATGGACTCGGGGACGCGCAGGAGTCGGTTGCCGCCGAAGAGAATTGGCGTTCCGGCTTCGAGTTGGGTGAGTTCTTGGCTGTCCGGCATGGGGGGCAGTTTGCGCGGCCCGGGGGTTCGTGTCAAAGCCGTTGACCCGGGGCGAATCAGGGGGCCGGGGTGTTCTCGGCGGGGGATGGAGGCGGACTCTCTTCGATGCGCTGGGCGAGTTCGCGCAATTTTTCCCAGGCATCGTCGGGGAGACCGTCTCCGTTGGCTCCGCCAAAACCCACCACCACGTATTCCTCGAGCAACGCGTAGGCGGCGGCGGCGGACGGCGAAGCCGGGGCGAGGCGAATCGCCGCCTCCAGGTGGGACTCGGCCTGGGGCAGCCAGTAGGAGTCCACGCTGCGTGCCTCGACGACCCCGAGCAGGTAGTAGGCTTCGGAGAGTTGCTCGGGGGTCCCTTCGCCCGCCTCGATGAAGCGAAACAACAGGCTCGAGGCGGCGAGGTCGTAGACGGTTTGCTCCCGGCCCAGCAGGGCAGGGCGGGGGACCCCTTCGGCTGCAGCGAGCGCCCGCGCCCGAGGCAGGACGGCGGTGCTGGTCAGGTCTGTCTCGATGGCGGCCAGGGCCAAGTCCCAGCGGGCCAGGTGCCGGCCCAGGTAGATCGGCATGTCCGGCCGCCGTGCGAAACTCGCCAAGGTGCTTCGCACTCGGGCTGGGTTCTGCCGGACCCGGAGTCCGATGGTCATGTAGTCCAGCAAGTAGCCCTCCATGTCGAGGTGGCCCGGGGCCTGCATTTCGTCGGCGAAGGCGGCCTCCCAGACCGCCATTGCCCGGTCGAAGTTTCGGGTGGCCACCCAGACTTGGCTCTGTTCATGGAGGGAGAGGCCGTTCATCACCGCTTGGGGAAGCTGGGACGGGGAGGCGGTGGGGCTGCCCGGCAGCCTTGCATGGCAGGCCGCGCAGGTATTGGTGATCTCGATCATGGCGCTGCGGGATCCCTCGAAATCGGGCTGGGCGTAGAGTTCCCGGACGCCTGTGATGTCCAGGGCGAGAGAGCGACTCAGGGCACGAAAACCGAGATCGCGGGTCACTGCGTGCTCTTGCAGGAGAGCACCGGCCTCGGCCAGGCGATCCAGGCCCGCTTGGATTTCGATTCGCCGGCGGGGATCCGACCATGGGGCCTCGTCCATGGCCATGGGCAGCAGGAGCGCGGCGTCCTCGAAAAGGCTCTGCATCGCCGTTTGAGTGGGCGTCTGTACCGGTGTGAGTGTTGGGGGGAGTGCCGGTGCCTGTGCCGATATTCGTGCCGGTGTCTTCTGAGACGGGGGCCCGGCGTCGGAGCCCACCCGCTCCCCGGCGCTTGCCCGGGGTGAGAGGGACAGGGTTGAGAGCGCCAGGGCCATGACCAACCCTGGGATTGAGCGGACCGAAGCGCGTCGAACTCGCGATTGCATGTCGCGGCTCCTTGAGAGGGAGAAAAGCCCTCGGCAGAGTTTCGCCGATTTGGTCGATTCGTCCAGATGGCATTGGCCGGGCGCCGGTATCGGCAACTCGCCATACTGGCCCGATGCGGGGAACACTTTTTTTGAGCGACGGCATCGAGGCCAGTTGCGGCGCGGCCCTGGATGCGGCGGCGCCGGGCTTCACCCGTGTGGTCAGTTCCCCCGGCGCTTCCGAGCCCGATTATTCCAGCATCGAGGTGCTCTACTTCTCCGGGGACGTATTTCCCGAGCGTTCTCGGGAATTCGCCGTTGCGGCCCTCAAATCCGAGAATCTCCGCTGGATGCACACCTTCAGTGCCGGGGTGGACGACGCCTTTTTCCGAACGTTGATCGAGCGTGGGGTGCGGCTCACCACGTCATCCGGGGCCCAGGCCGAGCCCATTGCCCAAACCGCGATTCTTTATCTCCTGGCCCTGAGCCGGGACCTGCCCGGGTGGCTCGAGGACCAGCGCAATCGCCACTGGAACCCGCGCTCCGTGCGCGACCTTCAGGGCCTGCGCCTGGGTGTCGTGGGACTCGGACCCATTGGCGAGGCCGTGGCCCGACTGGGAGCGGCGTTGGGAATGCGAGTCACGGGCTTTCGGCGGACGCCGAGGGGGGACGAGCCCTGGGATACCCTGGCCATGGCCGAGTTGTCCGGGTTGCTTCCCGAACTGGATGCCCTGGTGGTGGCGGTGCCCCTGACCGAGGCCACTCGGAATCTCATGGACGAAGCGGCCTTCGCTCGGCTCAAGCCCGGTGCCCTCTTCGTCAACGTGGCCCGGGGCGAGGTGGTGGATGAGGACGCGTTGATTGGTTCCCTTCGCTCGGGTCGACTGGCCGGCGCTGGGCTGGATGTTTTTCGTCAGGAACCCCTGCCCGAGGAGAGTCCGCTCTGGGCTATGCCCAACGTACTGATCACGCCCCACAGCTCGGGGACGAGTCCGGGCAACCAGGTTCGAGCCAGCGGCATTTTTATCGAAAATCTGCGCGCCTATCTGCGGGGCGAGCCCCTGCGCAACGAAGTCGGACCCGAAGGGGTTCGCTGAGGGATTGCACCCGATCCCCCCGAGCCCGGGGACGCGACGGGGTATGCTCGGCGATTGACTGGAAAGCGGGAAGAGCCAGGTATGGAAAATCACGCACTGAACAAGGACTTTGTCTGGCAGGATCATACGGGTCCGTTTCGGGTGATCAGCGAAGACCAGGCCCAAGCCTACGATCGCGACGGGTACTTTCGTATGGAAGACGCCTTCGATTCGGCGCTCATCGAGGGATTGCTGGCGGAACTCGATCCCCTGGAAGCGCAATTCGAAAAAATCCTGCGCGAGCAATTGGGGGGCAAGGCGTTTATCGCCCGAGCCGACGAGATCACCTTCAACGTACATCCCATTCTGCGCTCACCGGCGGCTCGGGCCTTTACCCGAGATCCGATTTTTCAGAACCTGGCCTTTGATCTGCTCGGACCCGATGTGCGCTTGTACTGGGACCAGACGGTTTACAAAAAACCGCGCTCGCCCGAGCGCTTTCCCTGGCACCAGGACAACGGCTACACCTACGTCGAGCCCCAGCAATACCTGACCTGCTGGGTGGCCCTCACCGACGCCGATGAAGAAAATGGCTGCCCCGTGGTGGCACCCGGGGTTCATCGCGGGGGCACCCTCTTTCATCGCCCCACGGATCTTGGCTTCGAGTGCTTTTCCTCACCGCCCGGGGAAGCGGTACCCGTCCCGTTGCGTGCCGGCAGCATCGCGGTTTTCTCCTCGCTCACGCCCCACATGACGGGCCCGAACCTGACTGCGGACCGGGAGCGCAAGGCTTATATCGTCCAGTTCGCCCCGGATGGGGCCGAGGTTGTTCCGCCGGGGGACGGCTCGGCCGACCGAACCCGTTGCAACGCGCCGGATCGGCAATACCCCGTGCTCGAGGCGGGCCGGGCGCCGGGCTGAGCCCGAGATTCCTTCGCTCGGTGCGGCCAAGCGGCGCCAGGCATGGCCGGAATCAGGGTCAGCGGGGTTGGATCCTCCACGACAACGTGGCGGACCTCGATCACCTGGACGCCTGAAGGGGATCAGTTTCCGTCCGCGGATTTTTCCCGTTCCCGGGAGAGGCTCCAGGTGAGGAAGCGGCTCGCAGCGACAACGGCGGCGCTGGAGCGGATCGAGTGGAAAACCTCGAAGGCGTGCTGGGTTCCGGGCAGTTCCCCGTAGGCCACGGGGTTGTTGGAAATCCGGGCCAGGGATTGGGCGAAATGACGTGCGTCCTCGACGCAGGCCAGGCTGTCGTTGGTGCCGTGGATCACGAAGAAGGGCGGAGCCTCGGCGTGCAGACGGTGCAGGGGGGAGGCGCGCCTGAACTCGGCCATCTCGGTGGCGGGATCCCGCTTGAGCACCGACTTGCCCACCCAGCCTTGGATCGTGTCGGCGGGGTGAAGGCCGAAGTGATTGGAAAAGTCGTAGACGCCATAGAAAGGCACCGCGGCCTGGACCCGGGTGTCCACGTCCTCGAAACCCGGCTGGTATTCGGGATCGTTGGCCGTTAGCGCGACCATGGCCGACAGGTGTCCCCCGGCCGAGCCACCGGTGACGGCGATGAAGTCGGGGTTGCCCCCGTAGCCCGCAATTTCCTTGCGGATCCAGGCAATGGCGCGCTTGGCGTCCACCAGGTGATCGGGAAAGGTGTTCTGGGGGCTGAGCCTATAATTCGCCGCGACGCAGATCCAGCCTTGGGCCGCCATGGTGTTCATCAGGGGGAGGGCCTGCTCGTGTTTGTTCCCGATTGTCCAGCCCCCGCCGTGAATTTGCAGGAGCACCGGGGCATTTTCGGTTCCCGCGCGCGGCGCGTAGACATCGAGTTGGTTTCGCTTGCCGCCGCCTGGCACGTAGGGGATATCGCTGTGCCGAATCACCTCCGGGCGATTGAGGCGAAAGGGATTGAGGGCGAGGCCGGGGGGAGGCGACACCCTGTCCAGGCTGTCATTGAGTTCGGCGCTGATCTCGCTCCGGTAGTCCGATCCCAGGCCGGCCACCAGGCTCGCCTCGAGAATGGGGGCGGCTTTTCTGGCCTGGGAGACCAGCAGCCCGAGGGCGATCCAGGAGAGGAGGGAGAGGCCCAGACCCCAGAGTCCGGGTGCGCTGGCCAGGGCTCCGTTGGCCACGAAGACAACGCTGACGATGAGTTGAAGCCCCAGGGTGTGCAAGGGAAGTTCGCTCACCCCCCAGCCGAGTAAAAAACTCGGGATCACGAAGGGGCCCGTCCGGCGCTGAGCCGCGTAGGCGTTCAGGGTGAGGAGCGCTCCGAAGAGCGAAACCGCGAAGTAAGTCCAAGGGGCCATGGCGCCCTTTCCGAAGTGTGTGCGCAGCAGGAGGCGGCGCGTGGATTTGGGAGAATACAGGTCCGGGAGGCGGCCGGCAGGCCCGGTATTCGGGGAGGGGGTATGTTCTGCCCTTCGCCCTAAGGCGTTCCGGCCCGAGCGTACGAGGAAATGACGATGGCTCCCGACCCGCTGCATACCCGGCTCTGCGACAGCCTGGGAATGGAACTGCCCATTGTGTGCTTTACCCACTGCCGGGAAGTCGCGGTGGCCGCCACTCGGGCCGGGTGCTTCGCCGTGCTGGGCGAAGCCCTTCGCAGCATGGAGGAGATAGAGCGGGACATCCGCTGGGTCCGCGATCAGGTGGGCTCGGGTTTCGGCATCGACCTGGTGCTGCCGGCACGCGCTCCTCGGGATGCGACCCCCGAAGAAATTTATGCGGAGATCCCCCAGACGCATCTGGATTTCGCCGAAGGAATCGAAGCGCGCTTCGAGGTGCCCGCACCCACCAACGAAGTCGTGCTGCGCAAATGGGGCGGGAACAACAAGAAGATTGCCCGAGCCCAGATCGAGATGGTTCTCGACGAGGGCGTGCCCGTGATCGCCACGGGTCTGGGCGCGCCGGATTTCCTCTTCGCCGAAGCCAAGGCCCGGGGAATCAAGATGATCGCCCTGGTGGGGGCGACGCGTCAGGCCCTGGCCCAGGTGGAGCGGGGGGCGGATATGGTGGTGGCCCAGGGCTATGACGCGGCCGGGCATACCGGGGGCGTGGGCACTTTCTCCATTGTCCCCGAGATCGCCGCAAGGCTTCCCGATGTTCCGGTGATCGCCGCCGGCGGGATTACCACAGGGCGGCACCTGGCCGCCTCGCTTTGCCTGGGGGCCGCCGGGGTTTGGACGGGGACCGCTTGGCTCGCCAGCGAGGAATCGGATCTAGACCCCATCGTGAAGGAGCGGATTCTGGCGGCGGATGGTGCCGAGACCACGCGCAGCGCGTCCATCTCGGGCAAGACCATGCGAGTGCTGCGCTGCCCCTGGACCGATGTCTGGGATGGCGAAGAAGCACCCGAATTGCTTCAGAGTCCCTATCAGATGCTTCTGACCTCGCGCTATCTCCAAGGAGCGAACGACGCCCGGCGCCCGGACTTGATGACCGAGGCCGTGGGCCAGGGCGTGTGTTTCGTGCGGGAAGAACGCCCGGTGGCGGCGATTGCCCAGGGGATGGCCGACCAGGCGCGCGAGGTTCTTCAGGGTTTTAGGGGTTGCTGACCCAGTGTTCGGGCTGAGTCAAAGCATCGGGAAATTCTGTGGTAGTTTGCGCCCGGCAATGCCGAGGCGAAGCCCTGGCCGCCGATCCGCCGAAGACAGGGCCGCCGCTCAGGGCGAAGGGCAAGGAGACGGGGGGGAGATGCGAAGTCGGAGTGCCAGCCGAGCAGCGCGTGTTTGCGTCCTTGGGGCGCTGGTTTGCCTGCTTGCGCCGAGTGCCGGGGCCGACCCGTTGGCGGCGGACGGGATTCAGGTGGGCTCCATCGCCGAACTCGATCTCCAGGCCGTCCGCGAGATCCTCGATGCGAGCGACGACGTCGGCGCGCCGGCGATCCGAGAGCGCCGGGCGCTGACCCTCGAAGAAGCCGTGCGGGTTTCCCTCGAAAACAATCTGGGGCTTC
>CAWVXN010000163.1:0-6492 GCA_963933695.1 uncultured Myxococcales bacterium
GGATAGAGGCCCACCACGGAACCGAGCAGGAGTCCGAGCAGCATGCCCAGGGTGGGCTTTTCAAAGCGACCCAGGAGCCAGCGAATCAAGTTCGCGACGCCCACGATACCCACGACAACCCCGATGCCCACGGGCACGAGAACCGCCGCGGCCTCGGTCGCCCCGGAGCGGTCAAAGGCCCCGGCCAACAGGGCCTGCTTGAGACCATCGATGGCGCCGAGGATGGGTTCGTACTGGCCCAGCAGGAGCAAAAGGTAGCCCCCGCTGACCCCGGGCAGAATCATGGCCGATGCCCCCGCGAGACCAGAAACCACTAGGAGCAGGGGATCCGCGTCTCCGCCCGAGGGCCCGCTGTCGCCGAGGGCCATCAGGACCATGACCGCGAAGGCGCTACCGGCTCCCGCCCACAGGGCCGGACTGCCGGGGCGCGCCAGACGCCACACCAGGGGAATGCCGCCGAGTGTCAAGCCAATAAAGAGGCTGTACATCATCCAGCGCTCTTCGACGACGAGGGTCTTCATGGCGCCCGCCCCGAGCAGGATTGCCAGGCCGGCACTCCCGGCGATGGTGGCCAGAACGATCAGCGAGCGCGCCTTGAAGCGGAGCGTGGTGACCTCGGCGATGGCCGAGATGAAATTGGGATAAACCCCGGCAGCCAGCAGCATGGTGCCCCCACTGATCCCGGGGACCAGATTGGCCAGGCCCATTAAGAGACCTCCGACAATTCCGCGCGCTGCCAGGGTGGTGGGAGGGAGGGCTTCGCTCTCACGCAGGGCGTGCCCGGTTTCGGGGAGGGTGGGGTCGGGTTCTTCCACCTGAGGGTTCCTTTTGCGAGCTGACAGGATCTTGGGTCGGGCTCTTCAGGGGGGCGATTGTCGTCCCCGGAACCGTCGCGGTATTGTAGCAAGAGGAGGAAAAGCATGTGCGGACGGATGGTACTGACGCGAACCGCCCACGAACTGGGCGAAATATTTGACGCGGAGCCGGACGCGCCCGACTGGGAATTGGGCCCGCGCTACAACGTCGCCCCAAGTCAGGATGTCCTTGCGCTTCGCAGCGGGTCCGACGGCGGGCGCGTGCTGGCCCGCCTGCATTGGGGCCTGATTCCGTCTTGGGCCCGGGAGCGCGCCGTGGGTTACCGAATGATCAATGCCCGCAGTGAAACCGCCGCCGAAAAGCCCTCGTTTCGCAAAGCCCTGCGCGCCCGGCGCTGCATTGTTCCAGCGGACGGCTTCTACGAGTGGCAGTCCCCCAACGAAGGGGATGAGCAGTTCGGGAATCGGCCCAAAGGCAAGCCAACCAAAATTCCGCACTTTTTTCGTAATCCGGCCGGCCGCACCCTGGCGATTGCTGGACTTTGGGAAAGCTGGACCGATCCCAGTACCGGAGAAGTCGTCGAGTCCTGCACCCTGCTCACCACCGAGGCGAATCATGACGTCCGCCCGGTTCATCACCGGATGCCCGTCTTTCTCGACGCCAAGGACTACTCGGTCTGGCTCGACTCGGATCTGTCCGACATCGAGCCCCTCCAGGCGCTGATGGTTCCCGCGCCCGTTGGCTTGCTCGAAGCCACCCGGGTCAGTGTGTGGGTCAACAATCCCCGGAACGAGGATGCGCGCTGCATCGAAGCCGCGCCCTGATCTCGGGTGGCACCGCTCCACGACCCGCGGACGAATGCTACACATCTCTGCATGCCGAACCCTCGTGAAAACCATGCCTAGAGCCAGTGGGAACGGGAACCCCGGGCGGACTCGGAGGCTCGGTCTGCGTCCGGTCCTGCTCGCCTTGATCGCGGTTCTTTACGTGATTTCTATTCCCTGGTACCGGGGGGATGATCAAGAGCTCCGCCTGCTCCTGGGCCTGCCCGATTGGGTGGCGGTGGCGATCCTTTGCTACGCCCTGGTTGCGGTGCTGAATTCCGTGGTGTGGATGCGCACCCCGATCGAGGATGATGCGCCGCTTTCCCGAGCGCTGACTTCCCGGGCGCTGACCGGCGGCACCAAGGGGATGGGGGCTCCGGGGACCGGGCGACCGACTCCCGACCCGGGAGACTCCACGCCTTGAATTTTTCCGAGGTCGGCCTGCTGGCGCTCGCCGTGTACGTGGGAATCCTGCTCTGCGTGGGCGAGATTGCCAACCGCTCCCGGCGCAATCTTTCTCCCGGCGATCATTTCCTGGGTGGCCGGGACCTCGGTGTCTTTGTCCTTTTCCTCACCCTATACGCCACCGCTTATTCGGGGAACTCTCTGCTGGGCTACCCGGGCAAGGCCTACCGCGTAGGTTTTAGCTTCATCATGGCCACGGGCTTCATGATGGCGATCATTGTGGTCTTTCATATCCTGGTTCCGCGCCTCAGGCCGGCGGCGGTACAGCGCGGTTACGTAACCCCCGGCGATTTTGTCCGCGACCGCTTCGGGGGACAGCCGGGGGGCCGCGCCCTGGTCTTGGCGGTTGCGGTGCTGATGGCCCTGGCCCTGGCCAACTTTCTGCTGGCTCAACTCAAGGCCATGGGGGAAGTTGCCAGTCTGGTGACCGGAGATTTGATCCCGTATTCCTGGGGTGTGGTCGGCCTGGCAGCGATGATCCTGTTTTACGAAACCCGGGGAGGAATGCGGGCCGTGGCCTGGACCGATGCGGCCCAGGGGATCTTGATGGCGGTGGGTCTGATCACCTTGCTGGGCTGGCTGCTCTCGGGCTCTGGCGGTATGGAGGCGGTCACCCTTGAAGTGGCTCGGGTTCGCCCAGAGGCAGTGGCTGTGCCCAACGCCATCGGCTGTGCGAACTGGCTCAGCACGATTCTTCTTTTGGGTTTGGCCAGCGTCATCTACCCCCAGGCCATTCAGCGGATCTACGCCGCACGTACCGGGCGCGCGCTCTCCCAGTCGTTCGCGTGGATGACCTTTATGCCCCTGCTCACTACCCTGGTCGTGACATTGATTGGGATCGCGGCGATTCCCCGGCTCGACCTTGCGGCCGGGGCCGCAACGGATGGGGTGATGCCGGTTTTGCTTCGGGAGTGGGCCCAACAGGGGACCCTCGGTCAGGCCGCAGCGATCCTGGTTTTTATTGGCGCTCTCTCGGCCATCATGTCCACCGCCGACTCGTGTCTCCTCTCATTGGGTTCGCTGCTGGTTCGGGACCTGCTGGGCCAGACCGGTGAAACCGCCGCCCAGACCCGCATGGGCAAAGTGCTCGCCGCGGCGGTTCTGATTGCGATTATTCCCCTCGCTCTGGAACGCGATCTCACGCTCTGGCGCTTGATTGAATTGAAGATGGAACTCCTGATCCAGTGCGTCCCTGCCTTTCTTATGGGCATTCACTGGGTCCGACAATCCGCTGTCGCCACCCTGGCTGGTCTGTTGGTCGGGACCGCATTCGCCGTGGGGCTGACCCTGATGGGAACTCCCCAATGGGGCGGGGTCCACGTGGGCGTCATCGGGCTCGGTCTGAACATTGCTGTGGTTGTGGCGCTCTCGGTGTGGGAGCGGCAAGGAATCCCTGGCGACACCCCACTCGAGGAACTTGCATGAGCTACGAGAATCCCTTGCTGGCCCCCGCCGGCCTGCCGTCCTTTTCAAGGGTCGAAAGCGCTCACGTCGAACCCGGCATCCGCGCGCTCATCGCCGAACTTCGCGAGGCGTTGAAAAAGTTGGAGGAGACCGCCGAGCCCAGTTGGGCCGGAGTCGTGGTTCCCCTCGAGGCGCTCGGCGATCGTTTGTCCTTTGCCTGGGGAATAGTGGGCCACCTGATGGGGGTCCAGAACAGCGACGGGTTGCGCGCGGCCTTCGAGGGCGTTCAACCCGATGTGGTTCGCTTTGCCCTGGACCAGGGCCAGAGTCGCCCCATTTATCAAGCCCTCAAATCCCTTCGTCAAGGGGAGGGTTGGTCGATGCTGGAGCCCACCCAAAAGCGCATTGTCGAGGGGCTGCTCCGAGATGCTCGGCATAGCGGGGTCGGTCTGGGCGAAGCCGAGCGGACCCGGTTCAACGCAGTTCAGGAGGATTTGGCCCGGCTCACCACCGAGTTCAGCAACCATGTTCTCGACGCGACCCAAGCCTGGAGCCTGACACTGCGAGATCCCGCCGAAATGGCGGGGACCCCGCTCCGGCTTCGCGAACTCTGCGCTCAGAGCGCCCGGGCAAGCGGGGAAGAGGGCGCCAGCCCAGAGGCCGGACCCTGGAAGCTAGGTCTCGACGCGCCTTGTCTGATCCCCTTTCTCGAGCATGCCGTCCGGCGGGATTTGCGCGAGACCGTGTATCGCGCGTATCTCTCTCGAGCGGGATCAGGAGAGTTCGACAACTCACCCCTGATTGAGGAGATCCTGGCGCTCCGGGCCGAGGAAGCGAAATTGCTCGGCTACGCATCCTATGCCGAGCTCAGTCTGGCGAGCAAGATGGCGCCGGGGGTCGACGCGGTGGTCGACTTGCTCGAATCCCTGCGCGGGGCTTCCTTCGAGGCGGCTCAGCAGGACCTGGCCACCCTGCAGGAATTTGCGGCGGACAACGGGGCGCCCGAAGCGCTCTGTCTCTGGGATATCGCATTTTGGGCCGAGCGCCTACGCGAGCAGCGCTTTGCCTACAGCGAGGAAGAGCTGCGCCCTTATTTCCCCTTGCCCAAAGTGCTCGACGGACTCTTTGTGCTGGCCCGGCGACTTTTCGGCGTGCACATCGAGGCCGCCGACGGGGAGGCCGAAGTCTGGAACGCCGACGTTCGTTACTTCAAGGTGCGGGACGAGGTCGGTCAAGAGATCGCCGCTTTCTTTCTTGACCCCTACTCGCGTCCCGGGGAGAAGCGCGGTGGGGCGTGGATGGATGAATGCGTGGGCCGAAGTCTCCGCCTGGCCGGCGAGGGAGAACCGGTGCGTAAGCCCGTGGCCTACCTGGTCTGCAACCAGGCGCCCCCGGTGGATGGCCAACCTTCGCTGATGGGCTTCGGAGAGGTCACGACGCTCTTTCACGAGTTCGGCCACGGTCTCCAGCACATGCTGACCCGGGTGGACGAGGCGATGGCCTCGGGCATCCGCAACGTCGAGTGGGACGCGGTGGAACTGCCCAGCCAGTTCATGGAGAACTGGTGCTACGAGCGATCCACCCTGGCGGAGATCAGTGCCCACACCGAGACGGGGGAACCCCTGCCCGAATCCCTCTACGAAAAACTAAAGGCGGCACGCACCTATCGAGCCGGGAGCGACATGCTTCGCCAACTCTACTTTTCACTGACCGATCTGGCTCTGCACCACGAGTACGTCCCGGGCGAACCCGGCGGCGCTTTCGCGGTTCAGCGTCGGGTGGCCGAGCGCAACGCTGTGCTTCCTCTGCTGGATGAGGACCGCTTCCTGTGCAGCTTCGGCCATATTTTCGGTGGAGGGTACGCGGCGGGCTACTACAGCTACAAGTGGGCCGAAGTGCTCTCCGCGGACGCCTTTGGGGCTTTCGAAGAAGCGGGACTGGAAAATCCTGCAGCCGTGGTCGAAACCGGGCGGCGCTTTCGGGAAACCGTTCTGGCACTCGGAGGCAGCCAATCGCCCATGGAGGTCTTCAAGGCATTCCGGGGCCGAAAGCCCGAGGTGGCCGCGCTGCTCCGTCACTGCGGACTTTCGGGAGGCTGAACGTGTCCGACACCTACACTCGAATCTATGCGGTGGTTCGGCGCATTCCCGCCGGTCGAGTGAGCACCTATGGCGAGGTGGCCCGCCGAGCCGGGCTCTCGGGGTATGCACGTCAAGTGGGTTATGCCTTGCACGCCCTGGACGAGGATGCGGACGTTCCCTGGCAGCGAGTGGTGAACGCTCGGGGCGAGGTCAGCCTACCCGCCGATGCGGGCCTCGATTCGCTTCAACGCCAAATGCTCGAGGCCGAGGGTGTTTGCTTTGATGCCCGGGGCCGCCTTGATTTGAAGCAATTTGGCTGGGCTTCCCCGTCGGCCCTGGGCAAAAAACGCTAGCCTCACAGCCCGAAAAGGAGCACGCATTGAATCAGCGACGGATGGTCCGGTTGGCCATTGACTTCGAGAACCCGGGCACCGAGTGGTGGGAGAGCGGCGGCCGAGATTTATGGGAGGCCCTGTCCGAGGGTTTTGGCGAGAATGCCGTCGCCGTCGAGGTTTCCATCGCGGATTCCTGGCTCGTCCAGGCCGCCACGATTGCGGGCTGGGAGGGTGGGGCCGAGTTCTCGCCACACCCCATCTGCCTCAAAGAAATCAACGATGACGAAGAGGTCTGATCAACCGGGTGAGACGGTTGGACGATCCCGTCGGATTGCTATTGTCTCGCCTCTGCCCTCCCTTGCCTCCGCCCCCCCGCCATCCCTTCTTTCACCTCCCCCGCCATCCCATCAACGTTAGGAACCCGCCGTGAACAGTGGAAACGCCTTGATCGTCGCCGCCACCATTTTGGGACTCAGCATTCTGGGAGGCGCGTATATCCTCGTGGGCTCCGTGGACCGGGCCACCGAGGGCATTGCCGCCCTCGGCGGCACCCTCGCCAAAGCGGCG
>CAWVXN010000164.1:0-6492 GCA_963933695.1 uncultured Myxococcales bacterium
GAACTGATCCTGATGCGATCCTTTGACCAGGGTCGGCTTGCTGAGGTCGGCTACGGAAACGGATTGACTCAGTCTTTCGAGTATGCGCCCGAATCCAACCTGTTACAGGCGAGTTCTCTGCGCGATCCCGGGGGCTGGGAGATCGCTTCAACCCAGATGGCCTGGAGCGAGTGCCACGGCGATTCGTATTGTGTGGTGGCCACGACCCGCTTTGAATCCTGGCTCGATGGACCCGTCCCTTCGATTTTTTCCGAGGAGAACTACGTGATGGGACCCAGGGCCGAGTTTGCCTTGGCGGAAGACGGCCATGGCGCCCGCCTGGAATCCTGGGCGCAGTCCTTCATCGGAGGCCCTTGGTCCGTGGGCGCGCCTCATTACAGCTTCGACGCCTTGGGGAATTGGCTTGGCGTCTGGCAGGGCGAAGAGCGAACGGCTCGGTTCACGTACAACGCCGAACGGAACCGCCTCGTGGCTTCAGACCGTTCGGTTCATCACGAGTATGCGTGGGATGAAGCCGGGTTCATGGCCGCTCGGGATGGGGTTGCCTTCGCCTGGAGCGCCGCCGGATTGCTCACGGGCATTGGGGATTCGGTGGAGTTGGAGTTCGACAGCTTGGGCCGTCCGATCTCGATCCGTACGCCCACGACGATCTCCCGTTCGCTTTTTGGAGGGGCGGTCGCCGGGGATGCCAATCGAGAGCCCATTTCACTGGATCTGGGTGAGGTCGAAATTCACTGGGACTCGGGTGAGCGCCTATACCGTCATCACGATTTTAGAGGGAACGTGCAGATGGTCTCCAACCAGGCGGGTCAGTCCACCGAGTTCTATACGTATTCGCCGTTTGGCGTCGCCCAGCGATATGGCGAGGGCCTTGATTCGAAGAGCTTTGCCCAGGGTGAGGCGTTGGGCGACTTCCTGGTCCTCGGCGCAAGGGTGTACGACCCGGAAACCGGTCGCTTCCTCTCGCCGGATCCCATTTATCATCCCATCAACCAGTTCGCGTATACCTTGGGCAACCCCCTGAACTACTGGGACCCGGGTGGAGCTGCCGCCGAGCAGAGCCCCATGACCCATCGTATCAACCTGGCCAAAAAAGCGGGGGCTTCGGCCGGCGCGATGGCGTCGATCCTGTTTGCCGGTGGGGTCAGTTTTTCGAGTGTTCCCCTGACGCTGCTCGGTCTGGGGTTCCTGCTGGCCTCTGCGCTGAGTCGCTTGGTGGTGATCTACTACCAGTTCTCCGTGGCCAGGGGGAGGGTCACCATCGAAGACCTGCCCGGAGGCACTGGAACCCAAGCCCTCGACCCAAATGCTTCGGCAGAGACCATACCCGTCGCCGACCTGGTGGCCTGCTCGCCTCTCGGCCTCGCGGGGATTGGGATTAGAGGAGATGGGCTTGGAGGAGATGTGATTAGAGAAGATGGGCTTGGAGGAAATGAGCGCAGAGGAGACGGGCGCGGCTCGTGGTGGGGCAGTGGGGTGGGCCTATTTCAGTTGCTAGCTGCTGGATTGCTGATGACCTGGCTTCGCAGGCGCCGAGGCCGTCTCGCCTCTTGAGGTTTCAGGGTTCTATATCCCGCTGCCTTCGATGATGGGCGTGTTCGTCCACCGGTTGCCGCCCAGGCGATACCAACCCGCGGCGGCCAAGCTGCCGCCATCGCAGTGGAGAGTGGTTCCCGTGACCCATGCGGAGAGTGAACTGGCGAGAAAAACCGCGCATCCCGCGGTATCGCTGGGGCGGCCAAAGCGACCGAGGGGAATCCAATTAGGAATGCGCTCTTCGTTCTCGGGCTTGATCCAGCGCGAGGGCCGGATTGACTCGGACTCGGTGGTCTCGGGCGCGATGCTGTTCACCCGAATCCCGAAGGGGCCGAGTTCCAGGGCCAGACTCTTGGTGAAACCCTCGATGCCGAGTTTGAACGCCGCGTAGGGGACGATGTTCGGCAGGCCCCTATAGCCTTCAATCGACGAAATGCTGATGATGCTTCCGCCGTCCCCGGATCCCTTGATCAGGGGAATTGCTTCCCGGGTGCAGACCATCACGTGGCGCAGCAAAATGCCGAAGAGATCGTCGATGTTCTCGTCGGTCATTTCTTCGAAGGGTTTATAGAGACGCAATGTATCGCCCACGTTGTTGACGAGAATGTCGAGTCTCTGTTCGCGGTCTTGAACTCTCTCCATCAGGGCCCGGACCGGCGCGGTTTTTGTGACATCGCATTCCACCGCCTCGATGGGCCAACCCCGATCCCTGGATTCTTCGTTGAGCCGGGATACGGATTCGGCATTGGAGTCGGCGACGATGACTCGGGCTCCGAGTTGGCTGAAGCTCTCGGCGATCGCCCTCCCTATGCCCCCGGCGCCCCCCGTCACCACGGCCACTTTGCCTTCCAGCGAAATCGGATTCATGGAATTTCTCCTGTTTATCGTCTTTTTGGAGTCGCTCGTTCTGGAGTCCCTGAGGCAGTTCCCGCCCCTTAAGGACTCGCTTGGCCCAGCAGGTGCTGCGGGCGATGCCCCCGGGCAACGGGCCCGCCGGATACTTGCTTGGAACGCGCGGGCCTGGGTGTCTCCCCGTGGCGGCTCAAGAAGTTTCGTGTTCCTTTGCCGGGCCCAGGACCCTTCCCGCCACCGCATCGAGCATCTGGGCTCTTTGCGGGTTGAGGTCTCCGTGGGTGATGATCGTTCCCTCCAAGGCACGGTCATCGCCCGAGGGACAGACCGCGGGCCTTTGCTTCATGCGCGGAGCCAGCCGCTGGATCAGCTTCTGGGCGCTCTGGACGTTCTTTCGCATGACGGCGAGGATCGAGTCGACATCGACATTGTCGTGCCCCGGATGCCAGCAGTCGTAGTCCGTAACCATGGCCACACTGCAGTAGGGAATCTCGGCTTCCCGGGCGAGCTTGGCCTCGGGCATGTTGGTCATCCCGATCACGTCGCAGCCCCATTGGCGGTAGAGTTCGGACTCGGCGAGGGTTGAAAACTGCGGGCCTTCCATGGCCAGATAGGTTCCGCCCCGGTGGACCGGGATGCCCTCTTCCCGGCAGGCCTCTTCGCACCAATCTCCCAGACGCGGATTGACGGGGTGGGCCATGGACACATGGGCGACGATCTGATCCTCGAAGAAGGTCTTCTTGCGGGCGAATGTCCGGTCGATGAATTGATCGACGATCACGTAGGTGCCCGGGGCCAGTTCGTCCCGGAAGGAACCCACCGAGGAGAGCGACAGAATGTCTGTGATGCCCGCCCGTTTCAAGACATCGATATTTGCTCGATAGTCGATGGCTGACGGACTGAGCTGGTGGTTGCGGCCGTGGCGCGGAAGCAGGGCCAGGGGAACGCCATCGATTTCCCCAAAGAGAATTGCATCCGAAGGCTCTCCCCAGGGACTTTCAAGTCGCCGCCACTCGGCTTTCTCCAGGTTCCCGACATCGTAGACTCCGCTCCCCCCAATGATGCCAAGCAGGGGAGTGGGATGAAAATCGGTCATAGTTCTTCGTCCTTCTCGGGTGGGGCATCGATCCCGTGGTTCTCGGGAATTCGCGCCCCCGGGATGGGGGGCCCACTGCCTTCCATGATCGCCGCATCGCATTCGCCCAGCAAGGCATAGGCGCATGAAATGCCACTTGACCAACGCCCGGCTTCGCCGTCGGGATTTCCGCTACCCTGGGCCGCAATCAAGGGCCGAAATCCAGGACGGCAATCCAGGCCTAGAGCAAGGGCTAGGATCCAGGCCCGAAGGTAAAGGTCGGCCACTGGCAGACCCGAACTCATCTCTATCAAGGCATAGGGTGTCCGAGAGCCGGTCCGAGGTCCGAGGTCCGAGAATCGAGAACCGAAAACCGAAAGGAAAAACATGCGCCTGGGAATCAACGGTACGGGCCTGGTTCAGAAGGCCTCGGTGCAGGCGATCGTCGACCACGCGGGCCGTGCGAGGGACGACGGGTTCAGCAGTTATTGGCTGGCCGAGCACCCCACAGGCGGCTTCGACGCCATCACGACCCTGGCCCTGGTGGGGCAGCAGGTTGCTGGGATTGAATTGGGGACGGCAATCGTGCCTACTTTTCCCCGTCATCCCATGGCGTTGGCCGGCCAGGCACTGACGGCGCACAGCGTGCTACCCGGTCGATTCACCCTGGGCGTTGGCCTCTCCCATGCCCCGATGATGGCGCAACTGGGCATCGGGTTTGAAAAACCCATCCGGCATTTACGGGAATTCCTCTCGATCTTGATGCCCCTGTTGGAAGAGGGGAAGGTGGCCTTCGAAGGGCAAACTCTTTCCTGTGAGGCCGAGGTGTTTGGTCGGCCCACGGACGTGTGCCCGGTGCTGGTTGCCGCCTTGGGACCCCAGGCTTTAAAAGTGGCGGGAACCCGGACGGCGGGAACGACCTTGGCCTGGGTTGGCCCGAAGACGATTCGCGAACACATAGTGCCGCGGATCAGCGAGGCGGCGGAAGCCGCGGGCCGAGGGGCTCCCCGAATTGTTGCGACCCTGCCGGTATGCATCGCCGATGACGAAGAGACCGTGCGCCAGACCGTAGCCCGGGGCCTTTCGATGTACGGGAAGCTTCCTTCTTATCGGGCGATGTTTGAGCGCGAGGGCGTGGATGGGCCGGGGGACCTCGTTCTCGCGGGCAGTGAGGAACGTGTCGCCGAAGCGTTGGGCGAACTCGCCCAGGCGGGGGTCACCGATTTCGCAGCCAGCGAGTTCGTTCGCAGCGGTGAGGAATTCGAGCGAACCCGGGCTTTTCTGAAGGCTTTTCTGCAAGCCTCCTGACCCCGCTCTGTTCAATGAGCTGTTCAATGCGCTGTTCAATGAGCTGTTCAATGACCCGCTGAACGGCGGTGAGTCCGACGCGTTCCCCTGGTCATTCGCCCCCTCTCCCGAAGCAAGCATTGCCAATCTTTGGAAGATGGCCCGACCGGGGTTCGTCTTGCTTTCGACCATGACATCTTCCGCTGGCGAAATGTCTTGCCCCCGCCGATTGGACCCTTAGCCTTGCAGGATAGGGCCCCACTCGATGAAGGAACGCAGAGTCCGGCCCGTGACGGGCTATCTGGGAGTCGCCACCACCGGCTCACCTGCCCGGAGCGGAGGGAAACTCCTTCAAGATTTTGGACACGGCCTCAGAGATCACTGCCTGAGAATCATTACTACGGGATAGGCGCTTGGAAGCCCACCCGACCCAGACGGCCTGCTCGGTCTTTTCGTCGTACAGTTCTATAGACAGCGTACCCTCTGTGTACTGCTGTACGCTGACGTTAGAAGTCGAGTGCCAGCCTCCATATCGATACCGACCGCCATACGGGTAGACGGTCGTGGCCATTCCCGGGGACTGGTGGACGTGGATTTTATTTTCAGACCCTACGCTGTACGCCACGACCATGTCTGCCACATCGGGGGGTACGGCCAGCCAGTAGCCCAGGCTCTCCAGCGTTCGGTTGACCGAGGCGCGTATTCGCTGGTCATCGAGTGGGCTGATGAAACTGACTGTGTTCACGCCCGACTTGGCTTTGCTCAACGGCCCAGGACCGACCCATGCGAATGTTTTGTAGCGGCTCAGGTCCGCGGTTGGATCCACATCGAACCCTGTTTTGATTGAAGAGGCGCAGGAAAGTGCCCAGACTACAAGTAGAAAAGCAGCGAATAGCAGTGGCTTGTTTCGCGATTTCATAAGAGTTAGATCCTCAGAGGTTTTGTTAATCTGGGTTGATGCTAATCGAAAAGAACAGCAATGGTGCCATGGTATTGATTGTCCATCTCTGGGGATGTGCGCAGTTCCCCTGCCTTTAGGCACGGAACGCCCCTCAGGCGCTTTCCTGTGCGCACCTCGGAAAATTGATATTCATGCCAGCTCCCATGTGACCGCCTGGATGCAGATAACTTTCAGGACAAGTCGGGGTCATGAGTGGGGCTTTGAGATTCACGTCCCAGGCTGAACTCCCGCCGAACTGCGGGTAAATCTCTGCATTCGAACCCGAGGGCACTCCTCGATAGAGCACTCCTCGATAGAGCACTCCGCGATAGGGCACTACTCGATAGAGCACTCGGCGATACATGGTTGCCATGGAAAATGGGGAGAGCATTTCCGGGCCGCCTTTTGGTTCTTTACCGCGCGGTCTATTCCTTCACCACGAGGTGATCGCGCAGTTCGTTGGCGTCACCTTCGGGAATCGGGAAATACGGCGACAATAGATCGCCGCAACGCTGGATCGCCTGGGTCATGCCATCGGCGAAATCGCCCCGCTTCACCCCCTGGATCATGAGGTCGACCAATTCCTGCCAGACTTGCCCGTCCACTTTTTCTGCGATGGCGCGGTCGGCCAACACGACGGCGCGGTGCTCCATCAGGGACACATAGAGGAGGATGCCCGTGTGTCCCTCGGTGCGGCCGACTCCGTGCTCGTAGAACTCGACCTCGGCGCGCATCTCGACCTGTTGGATCTGGTCGGTTTTCGATGTGAGCAGGCGCTGGGTGACATCGAGTCGCGAGATGG
>CAWVXN010000165.1:0-6489 GCA_963933695.1 uncultured Myxococcales bacterium
GTCCTTCCGGGGATTCGGATTAAACCTCAGCTTGCCCGCCCGGAAAACCCAGCTCCCGAAGCGCTCAGCCCAGATTCCGGTCGCGCAGAGTGCTCCAAATCGTCATCACCAGAATTTTCATGTCCAGTCCCATGGACCAATTCTGGATGTAGTAGATGTCGTGCTCGATACGCAAGCGAATCGAAGTATCGCCCCGCAGGCCATGCACCTGAGCCCAGCCCGTCATCCCCGACTTCACTTTGTGACGCAGCATGTAGCTGGGGATCTCCCGACGAAATTCCCGGATCAGGTCCGCCTGCTCGGGGCGAGGCCCGACAAGGCTCATCTCCCCGCGTAGGACATTCCATAGCTGAGGCAGTTCATCCAGACTGAACCGCCGGAGCCAGACACCGAAGCGGGTTCGCCGGGGATCGTTTGCCTGGGACCAGCCGGGGCCCCCCTTCTCGGCATCCCGGCGCATTGTCCGCAGTTTCAGCATGCTGAAGATACGACCGTCGAGCCCCATACGTTTCTGCCGGTAAAAGACCGGCCAGCCCGACGAAAGCGCAATACCACACCCTAGAAGCACGAGGATCGGTAAAGACGCGGCTAGGGCCAGACCACTTCCCGCGATATCGAACGCCCGTTTTTGAACAGACGACCACCCCACCAAGGGGCTGTCGCGCAGATGGATGATGGGCAGCCCCTCGAAGTTTTCGACCGAACTTCGTAGAGTCGCAATGTGGAGAAGATCGGGCGCCAGTATCACGCTCGCGACTTCGTCGTCGAGGTCCGCCAGCACCTTCTCCATGCGGTACCCCTCGTCACTGGCCAGGGCAATGATCACATGGTCGACCCGACGCTGGGCCAGGACATGTTTGAGATCCTCGTACCCGCCCAGGCAAGGGATGCCGTAGCAAGAATTCTCCACTGCCCCGTCGGCGATCAGCCCCACCACATGCAGACCCGAATCGGGGTGGCCCTGGATCCGACCCACGATCTCATCGGCCAAACGCCCGGTCCCCACCACCAAGGCAAAACGCCGGTTGTAGCCCTTGCGCCGCGCCCGGCGCAGGACACTGCGAACCACCACCCGGAACGTCATCAGGCTCAGGGGCACAGCCACCACGAAGACCGCGACAGCAGCTCGGGAGAAAGAATACGAGCGCAGGAAGAAGGAAACACCGAGCAGCAACAGCGCCGCACCCGTCGTCGCCCAGCCGATCTCGGCGCTTTCAGCCCAGAAGGAGCCCAGGCGCTTGGGCGCGTACACCCCCTGGCGCTGGAGCATCAGGCTATAGATCGGGATAATCGCCCAGAGTGCCAATGCGTATTCGCCCAGGGCAGGCGTCCCCTGGGGCGCATCCAAGCCCGCGTAAAAACGGAGTCCATACGCACCCAGCCAGACCCCGGCTATCAACAGCCCGTCGCTGAGCATCAGTAGGCTGCGAAATACTTCTCCGTGGCGGTAGAGCAATTGGGCTGTCTCCGGGCGGCGGGAAGGCCCGAGAATACTTCAGGGAGAGTCGGTGCGCCCAAGGCCGGGTAACCCGGAGAACCGCAGGGGAGCGCGCTCCGGGGGCTCAAGTCACTCCTGGGCGTCCCTTTCAACGGCATCTTTCAACTCGTCCAAAAAGTCCGGCAGAGCCGAAATCACTCGACTCCAATTGGGAATCTGCGGCGCTCCCATGGGATCCCGAACAAAGTTGAGCCCCGCGCGGCGCAGTGCACTGGAAAAGGTTTCGACGGCCACCTCTTCGGCGTGGCGATCGAATTTCAGGCCATTGAGTTTCGCGTCGTTGCTGTAGCTCGCGATGGCATCTTGGGCGGTTCGCACATAAGCGGCAATCATCGTATTGAGAAAGCCTGCTTCGAACTCAACCCCGTAGCTCGCCAAGTTCCGAATGATCGAAGAGGCAATATCAACCACCATCCGATGCAGGCCCATGGTGGCGTCATCCTCGGAAAGGTCCTGGTGTTTGTGATCGTAATTATCGATCAACTCCACCTGGCAGATCCGCTTGAGAGCACTGTTGCGAAACACCTCGGCGAGCACACCCACCTCGAGCCCCCAATCCGCAGGAATCCGGTTGGCCCGGATGAGGTCCGTGGTCATCGAGCACTCGCCGGCCAGGGGGTAACGAAATGATTCCAGGTACTCCAGCAGTGGAATCGGACCCAGCACCACCTTCATAGAGCGCAGTAGGGGCATCATGAAGAGCCGGGTCACCCGGCCGTGAAGCCGGTCGGTCACGCGACCGTAATACCCCTTGGCGAACTCATAGTTCATGTTGGGGTTTGCGGTGGGATAACAAAGACGGGCCAGAAGCTCCCGGCTGTAGCCGAGAATGTCGCAGTCGTGGGTGGCCACTACCCGAGCCTGCTGAGTGGCCAGGACGTAGCCGTACGCAAGCCAAGTGGCTCTGCCCTTCCCGTCCGCACCCGGATCGAGTCCCTCGGCGCGCAACTGCTCCAGCAGACCCCGCACTCGGGGACCGTCGGCCCAGACCACCGTCGCCTCTCCGCCCCCAAGGCAGCGGACGCCCTGAAACAGCGCCTTCATCTGGTGAAACTCATCGATGGCGGCGGATCCCGACAGGCTGACCACCAATTGTTTCAGGTAACCCACCTGAGCAATTTCTTCGACAATTCCCTTCAGAGCCGGTCCGTGGATCTCGCTGAAGAGCGAGGGGAGCACCAGAGCGATGGGGCGCTCGGCAGAATATTGAAGAAGTTCCCCCTCGAGCCGGTCCAGTTCAATGGGGCCGAGGCGGTGCAGGGCAGTAATAACCCCGGTCTGATGAAAATCCGACATGGCCGAGACACTCGCACCGCCGCCGCGGGACTGTCAAGCCGTCCGCCGATCGCGGATCAGGCCTCGGGGCCGGCGTTGGAAAGCCGATCGAATTCGGCCAGCAGGGCCCGATCCTCGGACCCAATCTCTGCGAACTCCAGTCCCACTTCCAATGTGAGGGCGTCGACTTCAGTGGCCCAAACCACGGTTCCAGTCGCGCTAACTACCTTCCCCAAAACAGAAAAATTCAATCTCAACTGATCGCCGAGATCGATTTCGCACGCCACCACCTGAAAACTGATGCCTCCCGTGGACAGGTTGATGCCCTGCCCCACCTGGTCGAGTTGCCCCAGATGCGAGAAGGAGACGATCTGATCCATGGGAATTCGCTGAAACTTACGCCGTTCGCGACCACCGGAATCCGTCATTTTTTCGCCTCGCCCCCCAAACCAGGGCAAGCGTATCCGCCTGCCCGGGGATCCACCACGGGGACACTCGACCTTGGCTCCACCCGTCGAGTCCATCCACTGCCGCTCTCATCCTGGTTCATCGCGACCTCGTTGGGCAAAGAGGTCCAGCTGGCGTTCCTCGGCCCCCATCCGCTTGAGCCCGGCCAGGGTTATTCCCAGGCCCCGCTGCTGCTGCCCGCTCCCTCCATCCCGGTCGAGCAAGCCGCGACCGACGCGGTAGATCGCCTGCGCCTGGGCAATCGGGTCCTCCAGCGTAATCGAGCGCGTTGTCGTTGCCCCATCCGGGGCAAGCAGCCGCAGGGCGACCCGACTGGCCCGCAAGCCCTGGCGCTCTAGCGCCGCGCTCAGGGAGGCCGCCAGTTGACCCAGCGCATCGCTCAATGTTTCGGGGTCGGCGGAGGGCTCGGCGAAAGTGGTCTTCCGGCCAATGGACTGGGGCTGGCCAGCCACTCGCATGGGCGAGCGATCCTGTCCCCGGGCCATCTCCAAAATGGCCAGGCCATGGTTACCCAGTTCGGCCTCCAGGGTCGAAGCGCCCAGTGCCAGCACGTCGCCCACGGTCTGGGCTCCAATTTCCCGAAGTCGGGCAGCCGTCTTGTCCCCCACCCGAGGCAGGCGGGAGACGGAAAGGGGCGCGAGAAAAACCGCAGTGTCGGCCCTTCCCAGGCGATAGACCGCCCCGATACCCGCCTCCTCGGCAGCCAGACGGGCCAGAAACTTGGAAGGGGCAATGCCCGCCCGGAAGGGCAAGCCCAGTTCGGCCCCGACCCGGCGTAGCCACTCTTCGGCCACCTGTTCGCAGCTCTCGGCGCCCCCGTGCACATCGGCATAGACCGAGCCCAGTCCGGCGGTTTCGACCTCGTCGAAAATCCCACGAAAGCAGGTGGCCAACGCGCCGGATACCGCCCGGTAGCGTTTCATATTGGTGGGGAGGTGCACTGCCCGGGGGCAGACTTCCAGGGCGGCCGCCATGCCCATCCCATGGGTCACACCCGCTTGCCGGGCCTCGGCGCTCGCCGACTGGACACGTCCCCGCTTGCCCGGATCTCCACCTACCAGGATTGGGCAGCCCCGGAGATCCGGAGCCGCACGCCTCTCGACCTCGGCGTAGAAATTCGGCACCTCGGCGAAGAGAATCGCCGATTCAGCCCCCTCCCCCTTCACCGGGCGGGCTCGAGCAGTAGGGGAGCGGCGCTCTCCTCCTCGACATGGAGCCGGCTCGTCAGGAGCAGTTTCGGTCGTCCCTCGAGCCATCGCCGGGCTCCGTCCAGCGCGTGCGGATGGCGAGGATGTTCGGACTGCCCAGGAGCCAGAGAGCTCAGGAGTCGGTCGGGGGAGGCCAGATCCACTGCCAATCGATAGCTAGAGGCACTGACCACATCGAAGCCCTGGGAACCCGCGCTCGATGACGCCAGAGTGTTCACGCCACCGCCCACCCCGACCCGGCGGAATCCCTGGGAGTCATCCTGGGAGGCGGAATCAGTCCCTGCAAAGGGCCGAAATTCGAGACCGTGCAACTCGCCCCAGAGCCAATCTGAACGGCTTGGGCCCAGGCGGTACGTCAGCGTGACCCATGTCAGCCGGAGACTCTCTCGCAGGCCGGAGACAACGCGCTCCAAGTCTGCCCAGCCACCGGCCGACCGAGAGCGATCCGCTGCCAGCAGTATTCGCCCCGCCATGAATGCGGGGCGAACCCCGGGCAAGGCCAGGTAGCGTTGGTACAACTCCTCGCCCAGTTCGGCCTCGAAGAGAGCGGCAAAGATGTGGCTGTTCAGGACCGAATACGCC
Organism: uncultured Myxococcales bacterium; assembly: GCA_963933695.1. GTDB lineage: Bacteria > Myxococcota_A > UBA9160 > UBA9160 > UBA4427 > JAZXM01. The sequence continues at coordinate 5,032 of CAWVXN010000165.1, forward strand.
GCCGCGCCCGGGCTGTCGGCCCCCAGTTGGCCATCCCAGCGGGAGAGCAGATCGGCGATTTCTTCGGCCTCGGGGGAGAGTGGCCCAGGGATCCGCGCCAAACGCAGGATGGCCGGGACAACCTCATTGGCGTTGCTCACCCCCAGATCACCCTGGATCGCCGCCGCGCTGCGCAAGCCCGCACGCTGGATGTCCGCCGACGACCCCGCCCCGGGGCCCCCCTCGGTCAACTCAGCCAGACGCTGAACCAAGCGTCGAGCGCGCTCCCCGGGCCGCCAGAGCCATTCAATCCCGGAAGCATTCAGGCCTTCATCGATCTTGCCGTCGGAGAAGGCCACCCAACTGCGAGCCCCCACTCCGCTCGAGTCCTCGGACGCGTCCAAGCGAACCGAGGGCAGCTCGGCATAGGGGATCGGACCCCGCCAATCGTAGATTCCCATTCTCGCGGGCACCGGCACCAGGCCCGAGGGCAATGACCGCTGGGGAAGCCAACCCGCCAACTGCACCCCGGCGGCGCCCGCCGCATCGGCGTAAACCACCGCGACCACCGGCTCGTGGTGGTTGGCCAGTGCTGCTCGCAATTCTCCGGCGTCCTCCGCCCGGGTGACCGCCAGCAGGGACGAGAAGCCGTCGCCGGCCTCTCTGCCGGTCCAAGCCAACGCGATGGGCGGATTCTCCGCCGGGTGTCCTTCGCCCAGTGCACGGGGACCGTCGGCCCCACCCGGTTGCCCGAGAAAGGAATCGATCAGGGGCCCGTGCCGAGTGGCCCGGATCGTGATTTCCTCGTCACGGAATCCCGAAGCCTGGCGGACTCGGATCAATTCGCTGCGAACCGTCAACGGGGTCCAACGGGCACCATCGTGGTAGACCCCGCCCTTTTCACGAACGGTTTCGAGATAGAGATCCACCGTCACTGCTCCCGCCGGGATAGCAGCCCAGGCAACCTCCAAATTGCGCCCGATCCAAAACAGCGGAAGTCCCGGGATTGTCGCCCCCACAACGTTCATGTCTGGACTCTGAAGGTGTGCCTCGTAAACCAGGGACGGCGCGGTGGCCGGCAAGTTGAGGTCGGCCACCAGAAACGGGCGGCCGCTCTCGGTATGACGACCCGCCAGTACCCAAGCGCTGCCCCCCCCGATCCGGGTCGAGCGGGCCAGTTCCCGGCTCGCCACCCCACCCAGCCCTCGAGCGGGCTTACTCGGATCGGAAGCCCGTGGCTCGGGCACGCTATCGCCCGAGGCGGCCCCGACCCGATCGATCCCTCCTGGCCGAAATGGAGCGGCCAGCCCACCCCCGAGAACGCGGATGAGTTCATCGAGCACGACCCCCGTCTCCAGCTGGTTGCCATTGCTCCAGGCGATCAATTTCAGAACTGCCAGACTGTCGGCGGGCCCCCAGTCCGAAATGGCATCCACGCCTTCTCGAAGCAAAATCGGGGGTGAATCCCCACCTGACCGC
>CAWVXN010000166.1:0-6485 GCA_963933695.1 uncultured Myxococcales bacterium
TGGGCACGGCGCTTGACCTGCCGGGGCCGTCCGTTCTAGGCTTCCGGCCGCGTCCGGATTCGGATGTTCCATTCTTCTGGGGTTCTTTTGGGGGTAGTGATGCCGATTCTTCCCATCGTCGACCTGATGATTCTCACCGCCTGGACTTCTTTGCTGGGCGCGTGCGTACTCAAGGCCATCCGGATCACCACGACCTACAACCCGGATCTCTTCGGCATGGGCCCGATGGAATTTACCCTGATCGCTGCGGTACTGCTGTTGTTTGCCCTGACGCTGACGGCCAGAACCTGGCTGAAGGCCAAGGAATATGCCGCCGCTACGCCGAGAGATCGGGCTGCGGGAACCCTCCAAGCCTATTCGGCCATCCAGTCCGCGGCGCGGGCCCAGTCCGGCGAAGGGCGGGATAGCCCGTCGGAGCCTCGACTTCCCAGCGAGTCCAGGCGCTGGAGCGAAGAATCCGCACCCGGCTTGGGCGGCGGCGTCTCCGGGAGCTCATTCCAGCGCTACTAGGCCACCGGAAGCCATGGGCGGGCCAAAAATGCGCGCTGGCGTCGAGGTCTATAGGGTCCGGCGCGGAATCAAGCGCAGGGCGGATTGGGCCAGATCCCGGTAGAGCTGAACGCTTAGATTGAGGGCGATAAAAACCTGTTTCAGGTTGTCGGGCATAGGGATCTCCAGGGAAGGGCGGGGTACACACCTCTACGTACCCCCGGGCCGGGTCGGCGTGGCAAAGTTTTCGCGACCCCTGGTCACTTTTTCCGAGCCGCACCCGTGATACAGTCCCGCCCGTGGAGGAGATTGCCCCTGTTAACCGAGTAATTTGGCTCAACGGCGAACTGGTGCCGTGGGCTCAGGCCACGGTCCATGTGCTGTCCCACAGCCTTCAGCGCGGGTCCCTGGTCTTCGATTACATGGCGGTCCACGAAACCCCGCGGGGCCCGGCAATTTTCCGCCTGGATCGTCACGCCCAGCGCATGCTCCGCTCCTGCGAACTGATGGGGCTGCCCATTGCTCTGGACGAGACCGAACTTTCCAGCGCCATCGTTCAGTCGGTGCGAGCAAATCCAGGGGGGACGTCCGTCAAGGCGAGCGCCTATTTCGCTTCTCTGGAGGTGGACGTGGTGCCCGTCGACACCCGGGTCTCGGTGGCGATCGCGGTTTACGACCCCAAAACGGATCTCGCGGGCCGACTTCCCCAGTCCGCGCCCCGGGCGCCCCGGCGTCCGCTGCGGATCTGGCTCGAGAAAAAGGCGCACCAGAGGCGCGACGATATCGTTTCTCCCCACGCCAAGGTTTCTGCCAACTATGCGTCGAGCATGACCGCGAAGGCCAGGGCCCAGCGATTGGGCTTTGATGAAATTCTGCTGGTCGATGAGAACGACCATTTGGCCGAGGGGCCGACCACCAACGTATTTGTGGTGGATCGGGACGGGGTCCTTCTCACGCCTCCGGAGATGCGGGTGCTTCGCGGAGTTACCCGGGAAAGCATTATCGAACTGGCCCGGAGCGGAGGGATCGAGGTGCTCGAGAAAACCATCGATCCCGAGGAACTGATGTCGGCCAGGGAGGTTTTCCTGACCGGGACCACGGCGGGCGTTTTACCCGTCGAGTCGATCGATGGCGAGAGGATCGGCAGTTCGTGCCCGGGTCCTCTCTCGCAACGGCTGGGTGAACTTCTTTCCCGGGTCGAGTCGGGGAACGATTCCCGATTCGATCACTGGCTGACTTATGTGGGACAGGAGAGCTGAGGATGCGTGTTCTTTCAGGGACGAAGCCCACAGCCGATTCGCTCCATCTGGGCAACTACTTTGGGGCTTTGCGGCAATTCGTGGATCTCCAGGAACAGCACTCCGAATCGCTCTACTTCATTGCTGACTACCACTCGATGACCACTGTCCGAGACGCCGAGCAGCGTCGACGCTATACGCTGAATGTCGCCCTGGACTACCTGGCAGCCGGGCTGAATCCCGAGAGTGCGATTCTGTTTCGTCAGAGTGATATCCCAGAGGTCTGCGAGCTGACTTGGCTGCTAAGCAGCGTTACCCCGATGGGGATGCTGGAGCGGGCTCACGCCTACAAGGCGGCAATGGACCGGGGAGAGAGCGTTGACCATGGACTCTTTACCTACCCCGTCCTGATGGCCGCAGACATTCTGCTCTATCACGCGGATCTCGTGCCCGTGGGACAAGATCAGAAGCAGCATATCGAGATGACCCGGGACATGGCCCAACGCTTCAATCATGCCTATGACTGCGAAGCCCTAGTGCTTCCCGAGCCCTATATCATGAAGGACTCGGCGATCGTTCCGGGCACTGACGGTCGAAAAATGAGCAAGTCCTACGACAACACCATCGCCATGTTTGCCGGGAAGAAACAAATCAAGAAATCCGTGATGGGAATCGTCACCGACTCGAATGGGGTGGATGATCCCAAGGATCCGGCCGCGCCTGTTTTTCAGTTGTGGAATCTATTTTCCGAGGCGGATGATCAAAAGGCCATGGCCGAGCGGGCCCGGGCGGGTGGGCTTGGCTATGGCGACGTCAAGAAGGATCTTCTCGGACGAATTCTAGAATTCTTCTCCGAGATGCGAGAAAGGCGGGAGCACTTCGAGTCGCGTCCGGATGATGTGGAGGCGATTCTGCGCCAGGGCGCGGAGAAAGCCCGGGCCATGGCAGCACCCGTTTTGGAGGGGTGCCGCGTGGCCGCGGGCCTGGGCTCCTAGCTGCTCGGCGATTTCCGGGCGGACTGGCCCGGGGTGATTCACCGAATGGGTTCGCCGAGTGAGTTCGCCTAGTGGACGGGTCTCGGCCCGCCGAGGGTCTCCCGGCTTCGGCCCTCTTTTCGAGCGACGTCCAGTGCCAAGATCTCGTCCGGGGTCGGCGCTTGGGCCGCTGATCCGAGGGGGCTCGGCGGCATCAGGATGAAATCGTCCGAGCCCGAGCCCGTGAGGGGCAGGCCGACGCATCGGAGGCAGGGAAGGTCTGCGAGGTAGCCCTCGAAGACCTGTTCACGATGGGGAATGAAAACCTGGTCCAGGGCCGGCGAAATCCGAAAGTGCAGGGCCGAGTTGATCACATCGGTATTTCTTTCGCTGACGTGGACGAAGCCCAGGGAGGCAGGCCAGACCAGTCCATCGCCCAGCAGATTGGCCGGACTCGGGTTGTTTAGACGGTGACAGCCTGCACACGATTGGGTCTGTGATCGCCGCACGAGTTCGGTGGGCGTCAGAGTGCTGCCCAGGTTCGTCAGTCGGCGCTGCATGACCCGTGCGAAGAGTCCGTTTGAATCGAAATGAGAGACGTAGTTGTTTTCCGACCCCTGTGAATTGCTCTGGCCGGCATTGAATTCGTCGGGAATTACGTTGAAGAAACGGTTCAGGTCTGGGGCGGCCAACTCGTCCACTTGGCTGATGAAGTGGCGCATGAAGGGACGCGCTCGGCGTTCGGTGGACGTGTCGCTAAAGAGATCCCCCCACGGATTCGTCTTGACCGTCACCGGGACAAATTCCAGCCCGCATTGGATTCCGGGAGCCGTGCAGAACCTGGCGAGCTTGTATTCGCGCAGCTGCCAGTCGACGGACGAAGAGGCTGTGTTGAGAAATTGGTTGGTGCGTATCTGGCCTGCTCCGGGTGAAAAGTGAGCGATGCGAATCACGGGTTCGACGCCCCGAGTGGGGAGGCCATCGAGATAGAACCCGCGCAGCATGTTTGCACGCACGAGAGGGTCACGGACACGGGAGAGCCTGGCCCAGAATTCAGCGACGGCACGGCAGCCTTCGGCCTCGCATCCGGGTTGGGGATTCGGAAGGGTGGCTTCGAAGATCAGCAGGTTTCGGCGCAAGGCGTTGTTCTCGCCCGAGCGCCGGGCAAATATCACGCGGTACTCACCGCAGTTGGAACCGTCGTCGGGCATCAGGTCCATTCGATTCACCAGGGCGATGGGCTCGTAGAAACTCTGGGATGCGGGGTCGAAGGGGTCGATGTTGATCTCGTTGCCCGCATTGCGGGGACACTCGATGGGGAAGCCATTGATTGAGGGACTCCCCTGGGAATTCATTTGGTCGTCGCAGTTCAGCCCGAGCCCAAGGCCGGGTGAAGGGTTCTGGGTATCCCACCACTGATCCCACAGATCAATGGCCTGGAGACCGGGGATTCGACTTTCCCGTGCGAGACGCCCGAGAACATCTTCAAGGGAAATCGCATTTTGAACGACATCCAATTCGGTCACGAAAAGTGACCGACGGGGGTCGACATCGGGCACGGGCTGAATGCAGACCGGCCCGGACGTGATGGGTCGGGGCGAAAGCAGTTGGGCCTGGGCCGGAGCACCCAGGATGAGGTTGATGAGCAGTAGAGCCAGTATCTGTCGAGAGAGCATGATGAGTTCCTTCCAGCATTGAGTTGGGGCTTGAGTGGGAGTTGAGTTGGGGAGTTGAGGAGTCGGGAATCGAGTCGAAGATTGTGTCGGTATTGGGGGTCCGCAGTCCGTCAAAGGACATCGGGGGTTTCGGGTTCAATGTCCTCAACCCGCTGGGGCGCAAAAAGTTTCGCGAGGATTGAGGCCGACGGGAGGCGTCCCGGACGGTTCTTGCGCGAATACGCGCGCAACTCACCGAGCGATCGAAAGAAAAGGATCGTTCCGGGGCTGGGATTAAGCGCTTTGCTGGAGAACCGCGTAGCGGTTGAGGTCGCCGCTGCGACCGTCGGCCTCGAAATCATCGATGAGTTCAAGGCCGGTGGCGGCGACGAGTTGATCAAACTCCGAATCGTCGCAGTGGTGGCAATAGCGTGGAGGACCGGCGCCGGCTCCAAACGAGAGCAGGAAGTCTCCCGTCTCCAATTCTTGGAGGTCAACGGGTTCAGAGCTCGCCGCGTTGTATTCTTCCCAGGTTTTGATGTGTCCCTGGAAACGGTCTGCCGTGGCAAAGCGCCAAGCCGTAAAAACGAGGCAGCCCTTGTCGCCGACCCCCTGGGCGAGAGCGGCCAAGAATGCCTTGCGGTTCTCGAGACCGGGAACGTGATGCAGCAACCCGAAGGCCACCGTGAGGTCAAAGGGGCCCGAGGGCAGATCGAAGCCTCCGCCGCCCTTCAGGATGTCTGACTCCATCCAGCGAATTCGGGTCTTCGCGTCGCCGCTGATCCGGGCGCGGGCCGCAGCAAGCAGGGCGCTGCTCTGGTCGACGCCCAGGTAGTCCAGGGGGGCCGAAGCCTCGGGAAGCGTCCCCATCAGGAAGCGCGCGAAGCGCCCATTTCCGCAGCCGGCGTCGAGTATCCGAATCGCCTCATTGCGAGCTCCGGGCGAAATGTGGGCAAGGGCTCTCTGCCAGCCGGGCCAGGGATGATCCCTCGAGGCATCGAAAGCATCGGCGGTGGCCGAATAAAAGCTTCGATTGATGGTCTCGAGACGCTCGCGTGTGGCGGGGTTCATGGGTACCGGTTCTTCAAGAGAATTCGATCACTCGGCCCGGTTTTGGGCCGTAGCTGCAGGCGGATGGTATCGTGGGCCGTCATGTCTCCGCGAGCCTCGACAAAAGCCCGGCGCGATCCCGCCGAGCACGGACAATTCGACCCCGAGCACCACACCGAGAATCTGCTGGCCATCGTCCAGGAGATCGAGGCTGTGCCCGATACGGGGGGCCTGATCGCCCGGGAGAGCATGGAAGCCATCCTGCGACGGCACCCCAGGGACGGCAAAGGCTTCTACTCTCGAGCGCAGTTGATCGCGGGAGTACGGTATCTCCTGGGTCGAGGGGCCGTTGAACTGGACGAGGAACGCTTTGTTCGGCGGATTCGGATGCGTCCGGTGCGTACCCAGAGCGGGGTGACCCCTTTGACGGTGCTCACCAAGCCTTTTCCCTGCCCGGGGGGCTGCGTTTTTTGCCCCAACGATGTTCGGATGCCCAAGAGCTACCTCGCCGACGAACCCGGAGCCCAGCGCGCTGCTCTCAATCACTTTGATCCCTACCTGCAGACCTGGAATCGGCTCGCCGCCTACCGGGCCATCGGTCACCCGGTGAGCAAGGTGGAAATGATTATTCTGGGAGGGACCTGGTCGTCGCATCCCGAGGCCTACCAGATCTGGTTTGTGAAGCGTTGTTTTGATGCCTTGAATGACTTTGGTGAGGGTCGAAACGGCTGCGATGAAGCCTCACAGACCCGTCTGGACTTTAATGCGCTTCGCCCGGAATCCGGGAGCAGCTACAACGAAACCGTGGGCCAGCACTTGCGAGGCCAGTTGGGGGGAGCGCTGCTCGATTCGGGGGAGCGGGCCGAGTGGAGCGAGTTGGAGCAGGCCCAACGCGATAACGAAGCGGCCAAGTGCCGAAGTGTCGGGCTGGTGGTGGAAACGCGCCCGGACCACGTGTCCCTGGGCGAGATCTTGCGCATCCGCCGGCTTGGCTGCACCAAGGTCCAGATCGGATATCAAAGCCTTTCGGATGAGATCCTCTCGGCCAACAAGCGCGGGCACGACGTCGCGGCGACCCG
>CAWVXN010000167.1:0-6440 GCA_963933695.1 uncultured Myxococcales bacterium
CCCAAGCGATTCAGATCGCTGGGATTACGGCACTGCGTGGACCCCAGGATTGCGTGGATGAGAACGTCGAGGTTTATCGCGAGCGTCGGGATGTGCTCGTCGATGGGCTCGGTCAAGCCGGCGAGGGGTGCTGGGTGATTGAAAAGCCCCTGGCGACCATGTTCGTCTGGGCGCCTATCCCGGCTCCCTTCGAGTCCTTGGGTTCCCTCGAGTTCTCGAAACTGTTGCTGCGCGAAGCCAAAGTTGCGGTCTCACCCGGGATTGGTTTTGGCCCCACCGGCGAGGGCTTTGTGCGCTTCGCGTTGGTGGAGAACACGAATCGGATACGGCAGGCTGCCCGGGGCATTCGCCGCCTCCTCAAGCAGGCGAGGGAGGCGTAGATCAGAAATGGCCGAAGAAAACAGACGGAGTATCGGAGTAGGCCTGATCGGTTTCGGCACCATCGGGAAGGGTGTCGTCAAGGTATTGGCCCAAAATGCTGATGTGATCGCGCAGCGCCTTGGCTTTCCTTTGCGCATGGTCGCCATCGCGGACCTCGATACCGAGACCGATCGAGGTGTTGACCTTTCGGGGATTCGCTTCGATGCCGATGCCGAGGGGTTGATCGCTGCTCCCGACGTGGACATCGTGATCGAATTGGTGGGGGGGTACGAGGTCGCCAAGCGCTTCATCCTGGCCGCCATTGGCGCGGGTAAGCCTGTGGTGACCGCGAATAAGGCGCTCCTGGCCCTGCACGGCAAAGAAATATTCGCAGCGGCGGAGAACGCCGGAGTTGATGTGGCGTTCGAAGCGGCGGTGGGGGGCGGCATCCCGATCCTGCGTTCGCTTCGCGAAGGACTCTCGGCCAACCACATCGATAGCGTCATGGGCATTCTGAACGGCACCACCAACTATGTGTTGACCGAGATGGAACAGACCGAAGAAGCTTTCGAGGTTGTGCTGAAGCGCGCCCAGGAACTCGGCTATGCCGAGGCCGACCCGACTTTTGACGTCGATGGCATCGATGCTGCCCACAAGCTCGCGCTTCTCACCGCGATGGCCTTCGGTGCCGAATTGACCTACGAGGAGATTCCCACCGAAGGCATTCGCCGGCTGACGCCCCTGGATTTCGAACTCGCCCGGGAATTCGGCTATCGGATCAAGTTGCTCGGCATCGCGAAATGCCACAGGGACGGGGGAGAAGAGCGGATTGAAACCCGTGTTCACCCCACCATGATTCCCCTGGGAAGCATGCTGGCCAACGTCGATGCCGCGATGAACGCCATCGAGGTACGCGGCGATGCGGTGGGGCCGACCCTCTATTACGGGGCCGGGGCCGGAGAGATGCCCACTGCGAGCGCGGTGGTGGCGGATTTGATCGAGATCGCGCGGGAAATTCAGCGGGGTGGGGCTGGGCCGGTGGCGCCGCTTTCCTATCTCCCCCAGTACCTGGTGCCTAAGTCCCTAGTAGCCCTGGACGAATTGAGCGGACGTTTTTATCTACGCTTTACCGTGGAGGACGAACCGGGGGTATTGGCGAAGATTGCCGGGGCTCTGGGAGAGAACGGTGTGGGCATCGAATCCGTGGTGCAGAAGGGCGGTTTTGAATCTGGGGCGGCCGTGCCCATTATCGTCCTGACCCATCGCGCTAACGAAGCGGCATTGCGTGCGGCTCTGGCCTGGGTGGATGAACTCCAGGAGGTGAAGGCGCCCACTCTGGTTGTTCGGATCGAGGAGGAAGTTTGACCATGGCGTCCGAGCCCGAATATAAGGCGTGGTTTGAGAGCCTGACCGATCCCTCGGAGCAGTATTCCCTGGACGAGATTGTCTACACCGACGAGAACGGCGGCTTACTTCAGGTTGTCCACGATCTCGATGCGCTCAAGAAAAAGTCGGCGGACGAGTGGAAGCAGATCTTCGACAAGCGGGCGAGGCGGAACGATTGGCCCTATGGATCCGGCGTTTGGGGGAAGAAAGAGTGGGTTCTGCCCGGCGTTTCCGATGAGAACGTGGTCTCGATGTACGAGGGGCATACGAATCTATTCTGGGCGGAACGGTACGGAAGAGAACTCGGGCTCGAGAACTTATGGATCAAGCTCTGCGGCAATTCTCATACGGGGAGTTTCAAGGATTTGGGAATGACCGTACTGGTTTCCCAGGTCAAGGAGATGATCGCTCGGGGGCTGGATGTTCCGGCGGTGGCCTGCGCGTCAACGGGTGATACTTCGGCCGCATTGGCCGCCTACGCGGCGGCGGCCTCGATTCCAGCAGTGGTTTTCCTGCCCCGGGGAAAAATTTCACTGGCGCAGTTGATTCAGCCCGTTGCCAACGGAGCGATTGTATTCGCCCTGGATACGGACTTTGACGGGTGTATGGAAATCGTCAAGCAAGTGGCCGAGCGCGACGGGGTCTACTTGGCCAATTCCATGAACAGCCTGCGGATCGAAGGTCAAAAAACCGTGGGCATTGAGATCGTCGAGCAATTCGGGTGGGAGGTACCCGATTGGATTGTGATTCCCGGGGGCAACCTTGGGAATGTGTCGGCTCTCGCCAAGGGGCTGGATTTGCTCCTTGAGCTCGGCCTGATCGACCGAAAACCGCGGATCTGCGTGGGGCAGGCCCAGGCCGCAAATCCTCTCTATCTCGCCTACCAGAAAGACTTTGAAGTTTTTGAGCCCATCGCGGCCCGGCAGACCGTGGCGTCGGCCATCCAGATTGGCAACCCGGTCTCTTGGCACAAGGCCGTTGATGCCCTGCGCCGATACGATGGCGTGGTTGAGCAGGCGAGCGAGTCAGAGATCATGGAGGCCTGTGCGGCGGCCGATCGCACGGGCTTGTTCAACTGCCCGCATACAGGCGTGGCCCTCGCCGCGATGAAAAAACTGCTGGACCGGGGGACGATCCGAAAAACCGATCGGGTGGTGGTTGTCTCGACGGCGCACGGCTTGAAGTTCACTGATTTTAAGCAGAATTATCACGAGATGAACCTCGATGATTTTTCCCCGTCGCACGCGAACCCCCCCATCGAGTTGCCCGCGCGCTACGACGATGTGAGAGATCGAATGCTTCGGGAGATCGATTCGCGGTTCCGGAGCTGAGCGGTTGAAACTTGCACTCGTGGCAGCGCTGTTCGCGACAGCGACTTTGGGCCAGTCCGGCGATGCATGGCAGGAGAGTCTCGACGAGGTCGTGCGCGGGGTGGTCGTCCTGCGGGTCAATTCTCCCCGAGCCTTCGACGGGTTGAGTCCCGGCTACGCCACCGCGACGGGCTTTGTCGTGGATGCCGAAGAGGGTCTGATCTTGACCAACCGTCACGTGGTGACCACAGGACCGGTGGTGGCCGAGGCCGTCCTTCTGGACAACGAAGAAGTGCCCGTTCAGGCGCTTTATCGCGACCCTGTCCACGATTTTGGTTTTTTCCGCTTCGACCCCGAAGACGTTCAGTTCATGGAAATCCATGAATTGGAACTGGCACCCGAACTGGCGCGGGTAGGGCGGGAAATTCGTGTCGTGGGCAACGATGCAGGCGAGAAACTTGCCATTTTGCCCGGGACGATCGCGCGCCTGGATCGTGCGGCGCCGGATTACGGGCCGGAATCGTGGAACGACTTCAATACGTTCTACATCCAGGCCGCGTCGGGAACCTCGGGTGGATCATCGGGTTCCCCGGTGGTGGATATCGACGGCAAGGTGATTGCCATGAACGCGGCGGGAAAAAGAACCGCTGCGTCGAGTTTTTTTCTGCCTCTGGATCGAGTGAAACGCGCCCTTGAACTTCTGCGTGCGGGAGAAGAGGTGTCTCGAGGCACCCTGCAGACAGTTTTTAGCTACCAGCCCTACGACGAGGTCAGGCGACTCGGCGTTCGCCGGGAAACCGAATCCGCCGCTCGGAGTGCATTCGCCGACGGGACGGGCATGATCGTGGTGAGCGAAGTGGTTCCTCAGGGCCCCGCCGCAGGCATCCTGGGCCCGGGTGACGTGGTTGTCCGCATCGACGAGAAATTGGTTGGGGGATTTATTGATCTCGAAGAGATTTTCGATGATTCGGTGGGGGAGATCGTTGTCCTGGATGTTGAAAGGGGGGGCGAGCCCCTGCGCCTCGAGATCGAGGTGGCCGACCTGCATGCACTGATTCCCTCGGAGTACGTCGAGGTGGGTGGCGCAGTGCTCAATCCGCTCTCCTATCACATGGCTCGGAACTTCTCGGTACCCGCCCAGGGGGTCCACCTCGCTAGCTCTGGGTTCATGTTCTCGCGAGCAAGGCTACCCGCCGGTTCCCTGATTACCGAGGTGAACGGCGTTCCTACGCCGACTCTGGGCGATTTTGAGAGGGAGATGGCGGGCTATCCCGAACACGCACGCGTGCCGATTCGTTTTCATCTTCTCAACAATCCCCGCATGCCCGGGGTTGGGGTCGTACAGGTGGGTCGCCGTTGGTTTTCCATGCAGCATTGCGCGCGTGACGACGCGACCGGGCGCTGGCCCTGCGAGGCTTCTCCCGATGCGCCGCCGGTGATTGCCCAAAAGCCCGCCACCACGAACATGGAGGCCGTGGGCTCCCGGGCAGTGCGCGCGCTGGCTCACTCTCTGGTCCTCGTGACCAACGATATTCCGTATCTGATTGACGGTGTGCACCATGATCGTTTTCTGGGCACAGGGCTGGTTGTGGACGCAGAGATGGGCCTTGTGGTGGTTGACCGGGAAACGGTTCCGGTCGCACTTGGGCAACTTTCCCTGACTTTCGGAGCCTCGGTGGAGGTGCCCGGCGAAGTCGTCTACCTGCATCCGGAACACAATTTTGCCGTTGTGCGCTACCGGCCCGAATTGTTGGGCGATTCCCCGGTTCGGAGCGCGCGGTTTCGGGATGATGAAATCGCTGCGGGCGACGAAACCTGGCTTGTGGGGTTGTCGGGAGAGCAACGGGTCGTCTCGCGCGAAACCCGTGTGGCTCGGAGAGCGCCGGTCTCCTTGCCGCCTCCCTTTCCGCCTCGATTTCGCGATAGCAATGTCGAACTCGTGATGCTGGAGGACACGACGCCCACGGTGGGCGGGGTTTTGGCCGACTCCAAGGGGCGAGTTCAGGCGCTCTGGGCTTCCTTTGCGGTGGGGGAGGGGGCGGCGTCGGAAGCCTTCTTCGCCGGCATCCCCGCACGCCCGATTCGGGAAATTGTCGACGTGTTGCGCCGGGGAGAATCCGTTGGCTGGCGCTCCCTCGGCGTGGAATTCAAGCCATTGACCTTGGCCGATGCCCGAAGCCGGGGTCTGTCCGACGATCAGGCCAGCAGACTCGAGAGTCACGACCCCGAGGGCAAGCGAGTTCTGTCGGTTTTGCGCGTGACCGCAGGAAGCCCATCCGAGGAGTTTCTGCGCGGGGGAGATCTGCTGCTGTCCGTTGAGGGTAAGCCGGTGACCCGGTTTCACGAAGTGGAAGCCGCCTCTATGCGCGAAGAGGTCAAACTGCAGATCCTGCGCGAGGGTGAGGAACTCGAGTTGACCGTCCCCACGGAATTCCTTCCCGGGGAGGGAACCGACCGCGGCGTACTGTGGGCGGGCACGCTCTTGCAGAAGCCTCCGCCGGCCCTGGCCAGAGATCACTCCTTGCCTCGCGAGGGCGTTTACATCTCCCGGTATTGGTTCGGCTCCCCCGCGAATCGCTATGGCCTCCGGGCCACGAGCCGCATCGTCGAGGTCAACGGGATGCCGACACCGGATCTCGATCGTTTTCTCGAAGCGGTTGCCGACACGCGGGATCGGGGCTCGGTGCGTCTTAAAGTGCTCGACCTGGAAGGCCGGGTCCGAGTCAAGACCTTGAAGCTAGACCTTGAGTACTGGCCCACCTGGGAGTTGTTTAAAGGCGAAGCCGGCTGGGAACGACGTCGGATTTCGGATCCACCCGAGCCCGCACCGCAGAGCTGAACCTCGCTTCGGTTAGAGAAGTTCCTTGAGCATGAGGGTCGCGATTCCCAAGAACGAGAAGAAGCCAAGGGCATCGGTGCAGAAGGTGAGAAGTACCCCGGCGCCCAGGGCCGGATCTTGGCCCAGGCTTTTGAGCATCAGGGGAATGGCGGCGCCGAGAAGGCTCGCCACCGTCATGGTGATCATCATGGCCAAAAGCAGCACGAGGCCGAGAATGGGGTTTCCCTGCCATAAATAGGCGATCGTGCCTGCCAGAATTCCCGCCACGCTGCCGATCACGAGCCCGACCCAGAGCTCCTTCCTGATCGCACGCAGTCCACTGGAGAATTCAATTTCGCCTAGGGCGATGGATCGTGTGATGACAGTGAGTGTCTGAATTCCCCCATTCCCTCCGACGCCGGCTACCACGGGAAGAAAAATCGCAAGGCTGACCAGTTGATCCAGGGTGGATTCGTAGAATCCGACCACCGAGGCCGCGGTGAAAGCTGTGCCGAGATTGACGAGCATCCAGGGAAGTCGCTTTTTGATGGAGACTCGGGCCGAGG
>CAWVXN010000168.1:0-6440 GCA_963933695.1 uncultured Myxococcales bacterium
GAAAACCCTGGAGAGGTTTGGGCGCATCGATATTCTGGTCAACAACGCAGGAGGGTCGCCACCCCGCCCTGCCCTGGACACCAGCGAAGAAATGTTCAACCGCGCGTTCCAATTCAATGTCACCACAGCCCTGAACCTCACCCGCATGGTGGTGCCCCATATGCTTGAAGGCGACGGTGGCTCGGTGGTCAATATCTCATCGGCCGCGGGTCGGCTGGCCCAGCCGGGTTTTGCCGCGTACGGGACGGCCAAGGCCGCTCTCTCGGCCCTCTCTCGGCTCCTGGGCCAGGAATTCGCCCCCCGAGTCCGGGTCAACGCCATTGCGGTGGGCTCTATCGCAACTTCGGCGCTCCTACCCTTCCTCGACGCCGACACGCGTTCAAAGATGGAGGCCTTGACTCCCATGGCGCGCATGGGTGAAGTGGACGATATCGCCTTGGCCGCGCTCTACCTTGCCTCACCCGCTTCGAGTTGGGTCACGGGCAAGATCTTCGAGGTGGACGGGGGCACCGAGACCACCAACTGGCCGTTTGAACAACCCGCGGTCTAACGGGACGCACACACGCCATGTCCACTGCCGCGTATCGCACTGCGCCGACGAGTTCCCATCGAACTCCCGGCGGAATTCCCTATATCGTGGCCAACGAGGCTGCCGAGCGCTTTAGCTACTACGGCATGCGCGCGATCCTAGTGGTGTTCATGACCCGCTACCTGGTGGACAGCAGCGGCGCCCCGGATGTCATGACCGACGCCCAGGCAAAGTCCTGGTACCACCTTTTTTCTTCCGCCGTCTACTTCACGCCACTACTCGGCGCCCTGCTCTCGGACATCTACCTCGGTAAATACCGAACCATTCTGATCCTGTCGGGCGTGTATTGCCTGGGCCACCTTGTTCTGGCCCTCGACGACACGCGCGTGGGTCTGGCCGCCGGGCTCGGCCTGATCGCGGTGGGCTCCGGGGGTATCAAGCCCTGTGTCTCCGCCCATGTGGGTGACCAGTTTGGGGCCAGCAACGGGCACCTCCTGGGCCGGGTCTTTGGCTATTTCTACTTCGCCATCAACCTCGGCGCCTTTGCTTCGACCCTGCTCACTCCGATCCTGCTCGAATACTCCGGCCCCCAACTCGCCTTTGGACTCCCGGGCGGGCTCATGTTCCTGGCAACCGTTGTCTTCTGGGCCGGGCGGAAAGAATTCATTCATGTGCCCCCTGCCGGTCGGGCATTCACCCAACAACTCTTCAGCGCTGAGGGCCTGTCCGCTGTGGGGCGACTCGCGATCATCTTTGCCTTCGTCGCCATGTTCTGGGCCCTCTTCGACCAGACGGGATCGGCCTGGGTACTGCAGGCCCAGGTCATGGATCGAAATTTCATGGGCATGGAATGGCTCCCGTCCCAGGTCCAAGCCATCAACCCCGTGCTGATCCTGATCCTGATTCCCGTCTTCAACGTCTGGATCTATCCCCTGGTGGCCCGTTGGGCCGAGCCCACGCCATTGCGCAAGATCGCCTGTGGCTTTTTCATCACTGTTCTCGCCTACTTGCTCAGCGCACAAATCGAAGCCTGGATCGCGGCGGGGGAGACCCCGACCATTGCGTGGCAGTTGGCCGCCTACCTGATTCTGACCACCGCGGAAGTCCTGATCTCCATCACGTGTCTCGAGTTCGCGTACACCCAGGCGCCCAGAGCGCTCAAGTCCATGGTGATGGCCCTCTTTCTGCTTTCCGTTTCCCTTGGAAATCTCTTTACCGCGGCGGTGAATTTCCTAATCCAGGATGCTCAAGGGCAAACTCGCCTGATCGGTCCGGATTACTACCTTTTCTTTGCCGGGGCCATGTTTCTCACCGCCCTTGCCTTCGTGCCTGTTTCCATGCGCTATCCAGAGAAAACCTATCTCCAAGAGGAGACGGGAGACCCACCGCACGGAGACCCAACGACTTCTCATGCACACTAATGCTGTCGGCGAAAAGCGACCTCTAGGCATCATCATCAACCCGTCTTCCGGCCGGGATGCCCGCCGGCTTTTCGCCCGGGCCAGCCCTTCCAGCAACGAGAGCAAGCGCAATCAGGTGGAGCGATTGATTGTCGGTGCGGCGGCAGCGGGTGTCGAGCAGATCATTATGGTTCACGACGCCTTCCGAATCGCCGACGGCGCCGCCCAGGCCCTGGGCGTAGACATCGAAATTCGCTTGGAGGATATCGGCGTACGTTGCAACGCTTCGGATACGGTGGACGCCGTCACGCTCATGCGAGAAGCGGGTTGCGGGGCACTGGCCGTGCTCGGGGGGGACGGCACCAGTCGCATCGTGGCCCGCACTTGGCCCGAAGCAACGATCCTTCCGCTTTCCACGGGGACCAACAACGTCTTCCCTGTCATGGTCGAAGCCACAGTCGCCGGAGCCGCCGCGGGACTCGTGGCCGCGGGCCGAGTTTCCCGGGATGCCGCCGCCCGGCCGGCCAAGGTGATTCGGATCGAAGTGGACGGTGAGGAGGACGACCTAGCGCTCATCGACGCCGTCAAGATGGTGGATGACAGCACTGGAAATCTCCTGCCCTTCGACCCGGAGTGCATGCGCTCCCTGGTACTCTCCCGAGCCCTCCCGGATGCCGTGGGCATGTCACCGGTGGGCGGCCTGCTCGAGCCCTGCTCGGCGGACGAGAATTTCGGGGTCCTGGTTGAATGCGTGGCTCCCGGAGCTGGGCGGCACCGACTCCTGGCGGCCATTTCACCTGGACTCTTTCGCTCGGTGGAGATCGCCGGTCATCGCCGATTGGCCTTGGGCGAGCGAGTGCCGCTGGAAGGCCCCGGACTCATCGCCTGCGATGGCGACCGCGAGCGCGCCCTTGCCCCCGGCCAGCAAGCTTGGCTGCGGGTGGAGCGCGACGGACCCTGGGTGATCCACCCGGGCCGCACCCTTGCCGAGGCCGCCCGAACCGGTGTTTACCTCGACGGGGAGCACTGGCACGACCAGCGCGATGGCACTTCCTTCGATTGCTGTTGAATCCTGAGTCTGCTCCTCATACCTTTGTGCCCTAAGCCAAACTCTAGTTTTGAGAAAGGTCAACCGATGGGGAAATCATGTTAAGCCAATTGCGATGGATCCTGGGAGTAGCCATCGGTGTCGCCGTGATCGTGGCGGTCTGGCTGGAACCCGATGTAAGGGACCCCAGTGGGGAGCCCGCGGTGCCGCGCAGCGCCCAGAGCGGATTAGCCAATGCGCCGGATTCAGGTTCCCTTCTCGCATCACCTGCATCACCCGCCTCGGCTACCAATGGGACCGCCTCCTCCTCGGTGGAGTGGCAGAATCGTTTGCGGGAATATTGGGCCGATGTCGACAGGATTCTCGCCCAGCGCCGAGGAAGCACGAAGGATCACGACCAAATCCGGGAGGCCCTGCTCACGCGGCATTTCAACGTGGATGAGCGCCCCGCAGTTCGTGCCCTGGACGCGAGCCGGACACCCTGACCTCAGGAAGCTGACCTCAAGCGCTTGGTCTCAAGAACCTGATCGCTATACACGGATTGCTTCATGGATTGCTTCATTGATAGTTTTATGGAGTGCTTCATGGATTGCGTTATTCCTGGCAACCGTCAGAATTAGGCAATGTCGATTTCTGAGTCAGAGGCCCTTGGCACCGCAATCGAAGCGGCGAGAGACCTCGTCAACGACTCGGATCGGGTAGTCGTTCTCACTGGCGCCGGGGTTTCCACTGATTCGGGCATTCCCGACTTTCGCGGTCCTCAGGGCGTCTGGACTCGCAATCCTGAAGCCGAGAAAATGGCGACCCTGTCGCACTACATGGCCGACCCCGAGGTCCGCCGCCGCTCCTGGGAGATGAAGCTCGCGCAATCTCAAGCCGCCGCTTCCCCGAATCCGGGACATCGAGCCCTGGTCGGCCTGGAGCGCAAAGAAAAACTCCACACCCTGATCACCCAAAATGTGGATGGCCTCCATCAGGACGCGGGCAGCGACCCCGAAAAGGTGATCGAGATCCACGGAACCCTTCGCGAGGTTGTCTGCATGCAGTGCTCCGAAAGGGCCCCCATGGAACGCGCCCTCGCGCGGGTTCGGGCGGGGGAGACTGACCCAGCCTGTCGCTCCTGCAGCGGCATCCTCAAATCGGCCACGATTTCCTTCGGCCAGGGACTCGTGCTCGGCGATCTCGAGCGGTGCGAAGAAGCCGCCCAAGCCTGCGACCTTCTCCTTGCGGTGGGCACTACCCTGGGCGTTTACCCCGTGGCAGGCGTCGTGCCCGTGGCACGGGAATCCGGGGCGCGGGTGATTATCCTGAACGCGGAACCCACAGAAATGGACGCTTTGGCCCACCTGATTCTGCGAGGAT
The DNA here is from genome assembly GCA_963933695.1 of uncultured Myxococcales bacterium. GTDB lineage: Bacteria > Myxococcota_A > UBA9160 > UBA9160 > UBA4427 > JAZXM01. The sequence continues at coordinate 4,340 of CAWVXN010000168.1, forward strand.
CCATCAGCGAGATTCTGCCCAAAATTCTCTAGCCGTGCCTCGCTCCACTAGAACCGGTCGGCTCGGGTCAAGGCATCTGCGCCTCCATCCACGTACCAGATCGAGCCGTGCACGAAGCCACCATGGGGTCCCATCAGGAAGGCCACGACCTCAGCGATTTCTTCGGGCCGCCCCCAACGCCCCACTGGGACCTTGAACTCCCGGATCGCGTCGCCGATGCCCGGGGTGTCAAGGCCGCCCTGAAGCAGGGGAGTTTGGATGGGCCCGGGGGCGACGGCATTGATCCGGACCCCGGCATCCCCCCATTCCAGGGATCGACGACGCACGTCGGTCCCTACGGCGTTCTTGCTGAGCATGTACACCAATTGCCCCGTGCACTCATCATCGGCAATCCGGCGGGTCTCGGGCTCATCCCGGGCCAGCATGGCTTTTACCAGGGGAAGTGTCCCCGCGTCCGGAACCAGTTGAGCACTGTTCGAGCACATGACCACAGCCGACGGGTCCTCGCCCTTTTGAAGAGCGGGGAAAAATCCGTCGAGTAAATCGGCCACGCCAAAGAAATTTACCGAAGCCACCATGGCGTTGTTTCCGATATGCCCGCCCAGCCCGGCGCAAAGTATGGTGCCGTCCAGCCGCCCCCCGCACGCCTCAAGCGTCTCGGCGATCGCCTGCTCTCGGCCCTCGACGGTGGAGAGATCCGCCGCAACCTCCACGTCCCGAAGGTCGATCCCGATCACACGATGGCCGTCGGCCTCGAATCGTTTTCGGGTGGCGGCGCCAATTCCTGTTGCACAGCCGCTGATGGCGAATGTTCCCATGGCTGGATCTCCTCAAGTGTGGGGTAGAAGCATTTCGGCTGTTCGCCCGGGACCCCGGCTTCGGCGCCGACACGCCCGGGGAAAACACGCGCCCGCGTGGAACTACACGCGAGCCCTTGCCCCTGGACCCAGGGATGTAACCCACTCTCGGGCCCCTGCCCAGCCTCGGACAAACCGAGGCCCGGCGCAGCAAGCGACTCACCGCTAAGCTTGCGCCCCTCGACGACCTGTTCCGAAATTCGCACCGGCACTCCCTGCCGGATTCAACTGGGCCCGCTTTTCCCATGCCTCTTCCGCTCATCGATCTCACGTCTACCGAAGGCCTCGCGGCTTGGTCGGTTCGCCTGCGGGGCCTCCGCGCCACTGCCTCCCTGGCAGGGCCTGAGGCAGAAACCGTCGCCGAGCTGGTCGAGGACGTTCGCCGACGCGGGGACGACGCGGTGGTGGACGCCATGCGGCGCTGGACCGACCCCGATTTCTCCGCCGATCGAATTCGCGTGGACAGCGACGAGATGGACCGCGCCGAGGCCTCACTCGACCCCGCTCTGCGGGCTGTCTTGGAGGACGCCATTGCCAACGTCCGGGCTTACCAAACGCATATTCGACCCTCTGATCCGCCGCGAATTGAGTTGGCCGGAGCCGAACTGGGCCTGCGTTTTGAGCCCGTAGCCAGTGCGGGCCTCACAGTTCCGGGCGGCGTGGCCGTTCTCATCTCGACCCTCGTGATGCTGGCAGTGCCCGCTCTGGCCGCGGGCGTGGATCCCAAATGCCTTAGGGTCGTCAACCCGCCGCCGACCCGGCGGCCGGGTGCCACCTCGGGCGATTTAGCCCCAGAACTGTTGGCCTGTTGCCGGATGCTCGGCATTGAGACTCTCTACCGAATTGGGGGTGCTCAAGCGGTGGCCGCCCTCGCCTTTGGCACCGAACGCGTCCAGTCGGTGGAAATGATCGCGGGGCCGGGCAATGTTTTTGTTCAACTGGCCAAGCAAACCGTGGCGGGCGCGTGTGGGACCGACGGCGGTTTCTACGGGCCAAGTGAGATCGTCACCGTGGCCGACACCAGCGCGAATCCCCGTTGGGTGGCCGCTGACCTGATTGCCCAGGCCGAGCACGATCCTGGAAAATGTTTTCTGATTTCGTGGTCCCGGGAAGTACTGGAGGCCATCTCCGCCGAGGTCGATGTCCAGTTGGCCGAGCGCGGCCGGGTAGAGGCCATTGAGACTGCGCTGAAAAACGAATCCGCCGGACTCCTCGTCGAGGGGCCCGATCAGGCCGCTGCATTG
>CAWVXN010000169.1:0-6424 GCA_963933695.1 uncultured Myxococcales bacterium
TGCTGAATTGATGAACCCGGTAGAGGCCCTTGCTCTCGCGCCCATGGGCGCCGGCCTCGGTTCGGAAACAATGGGAGATGCCGGCCACGCGCATGGGCAAGTCGGCCTCGTCGAAGATACGGTCGACCCCCAAGCCGCCCAGGGTGATCTCTGCGGTACCCACCAGGCAGAGGTCGTGATTCTCGACGGAGTAGATATTGGATTCCTGGCCGCGGGGATTGAAACCAAGCCCGGTCAGGATCGCGGGCCGCGCTAGGTCCGGGGTGGCCATGGGGGTGAAGCCCTCGGTGATGACGTGCTCCAGGGCAAAGCGCTGGAGGGCCAGATCAAGCAGCGCTGCTTCGTTCTTCAGGTAATAAAATTTTTGCCCCGTGACCTTGGCGCCGGCCTCGAAATCCACGAGGTCGTGCTTTTCGCACAGGGTCAGATGATCCAGGGGCTCGAAATCGAAGGCCTTGGGCGTTCCTTCCTGAACCACCCGGTAGTCGTCCTCGTCGCCCAGGGGCACGCTGGGGTGGATGAAATTGGGCATTTCCATCATTAGGGTTTCGAGTTGCTGCTCGCTTTCCCGAAGCCTGGACTCCAGGCCGGAGACGGTTTCCTTGAGGCTCCGGCCCCCCTCGACGTGGGTCTTGCGCTCGGCGTCGTCCATGGCCCGCTTGCCGGCCTGCTGGTGCTCGTTGCGCAAGCGGTTGGCGTCGTTCAACTCGGTTCGCAGGGCGGTGACTTCGTCCTGGACCGCAATCGCCCGGTCGATATCGGCCTTGACGTTTCGGTGCCGACAGCTCTCGACGATGGCGTCGCGTTGGTCTCGGAGTATGCGGGGATCCAGCATGACGGCCAAGGGAACCACAGGGGTGGGGGGGCTGCCACTGCGGTCTACGAACCGGGTCCGCCACTCGGGGGAGCGGAATAGGGTCTTCAATTGTGTCGCCGATCTGGGTAGACTAACCGGGTGCTGAGTCCGTATCGCGTCGTGGATTTTTCCGACGATCAGGGTCTGCTCTGCGGGCAGATCCTGGCGGATCTGGGGGCTGATGTCGTTCGCGTCGAGCCCCCGGGCGGTTCGCCGGCCCGGCGAGTGGGCCCCTTCCTGGGCGATGAGCCCGGCGCCGAGCGCTCTCTTTTCTGGTGGGCCTACGCGCGCAACACGCGGTCGGTGGTGCTCGACCCCGAAGCCGAGGCCGATCGCGAGGAAATTCTGAGCCTGGTGGCCGGCGCCGACTTCCTCGTCGAATCCGCCCGGCCTGGCCGAATGGCGGAGCTGGGCCTGGGCTACTCGGATCTGTCCTCTCTGAATCCGAGCCTCATCTATATCTCAATTACGCCCTTCGGGCAGACCGGGCCCAAGGCCGGTTGGCTGGGCTCGGATTTGATCTGCATGGCGGCTGGGGGGCACGCTTATTTGACCGGGGAACGGGATCGGGCGCCCCTGCGAATTTCGATCCCCCAGGCCCATGCCCACGGCGGAACCGATGCCGCGGTAGGCGCATTGGTCGCCCACTTTGCGCGGCGAAAGACCGGCCGGGGCCAGCACGTGGATATTTCTCTGCAACAGTCGGTCACCCTGGCCACCATGTTTCGCTCCCTGGACGTGCCCCTTGAAGAAGCGCCGGCCCGGCGCGTCTCCGGCGGCGTCTTCATTGCGGGCACCTGGGTGCCCACCCGCTACCCCCTGCGCGATGGCAGCGTGGTGCTTGGCCCGGCGTGGTTGCCCTCCACGGGTCACTTCATGAAGCGCCTGATCGACTGGGCGGTGGAGCGCGGCCACGCGGTGCCCGCTTCCCTACGCGAGGAGAACTGGTCCACCTATGCGCTGCGCATGATTGCCAAGGAGGTGACCGCCGACGACTTCGCGCCGTTGGATGCCTTGTTGTGCGAACTCTTCGCGAAGCTGGATAAAGCCGATGTCATGCAGGCCGTGGTGGAGAAGCGGCTGCTGATGGCGCCGGTGCTGGGCCTCGACGAGTTGATCGACGGCGAGCAGTTGAAAGCGCGAAACTTCGCCGTGGCCATGGATCAGCCAAACGCTGTCCCGGCCGTGCGGTACCCGGGCCCGGTGGCGAATTTTTCTAAAACGCCCATCGAGTACCGCTTGCCGGCGCCGGGCCTCGACGAGCACCGCGAGGAAATTCTCGGCGAACCCGCGCGTGCCCCGGCCTCGTCCGAGCACGTCCCGGATCCCGCACTCGCGGCCGCCGCCCCCTTGGAAGGCGTCAAGGTCCTGGATCTTTTCTGGATTCTTGCAGGGCCGAGTTCCACGCGAACCCTGGCCGATTACGGGGCCACGGTGGTGCACGTCGAATCCATGAAGCACATAGATACTCTGCGCGCGATTCCCCCCTACCGGTTCAACAACCCGCACCCCGAAGGGGCCGGGGGCTTTCAGTGCGTCAATGCAAACAAGCTGGGCCTGACCCTCGACATTCACGAACCCGAGGGCCGCGCCATCGTGATGGAACTGGTGGCGTGGGCGGACGTGGTCACCGAATCCTTTGCGCCGGGGGTGATGGCGTCGGTGGGCCTCGACTACGCGACCCTGCGCGAGGCCAAGAGCGATCTGATCATGATCTCGAGTTGCCTCATGGGGCAGACCGGGCCGTGGAAGAATTTTGCGGGTTTCGGCAACCTGGCGGCGAGCGTGACCGGGTATCAGGGCCACGCGGGCTGGCCGGATTGCCTGCCCTCGGGCCCCCACGGTGCCTACACGGATTTTATTTCCGCGCGCTACAACGCCCTGGCGATTCTTGCGGCGCTTGAGCACCGGGAGCGCACCGGGGAGGGCCAGTACATCGACCAGTCCCAGGCCGAGGCGGGGCTGCACTTCATCGCGCCGGCCTTTCTCGACTACACGGTGAACGGAAAGCTGCGCGAGCAGGTGGGCAACACCGACGCGGTGCAGCGTCCCCATGGCGTTTATCCGTGCCAGGGCAAGGATCGCTGGATCGCCATCGCGGTGGCCAGCGACGCCCAATGGGAAGCGCTTTGTGCGGCCATGGAAAGGCCGGACCTACTCGATCAACGCGACGCCGGCGAGGCGCTGGACGCCGAAATCCGCGGCTGGACGGAGGCCCGGGTGGGTGGGGAGACCGAGTCCCTGCTTCAGGCTCGGGGCGTACCCGCCCACTGCGTGCTGGATACGGCGGACCTCTACGCCTGTCCCCAAATGCAACACCGGGGCCACTACATCGAAATCGCCTGCGATCTCTATCAGTCGACCACGGTGGAGAGTTCGCGTTTGTGTCTCTCCGAAAGCGAGGCGCGCCGCCCGGAGCGGGCGCTCTCCTTCGGCCGAGACAACCGCTACGTGCTCGAGACCCTGCTGGGCTACAGCCCCGAACGCATCGCCGGACTCGCCCAGGCGGGGGTTCTGCTCTAAAGGGTCAGAGCTAAAGAGTCAGAGCTAAAGGGTCAGAGGTCAGAGCGCAAAGGTCAGAGCGCTCGGGCGTCTTCGGGTAGGCGGCGGCAAAGGGCGAGGTTTTGTCCCGCCCCATCGCCCCGGCGCACCTGGATCCCTTCGAACTCCACCACCATGCGTTGCCAGAGGTCGCCGGGTGCGTCATCGAAAATAGCTTCGGCCCGGGCCGGACCCACGTGCCAATCGCCCCGGGCGAATTCGCGATCGAGTTGGCCGGGCCCCCAGCCGGAATAGCCCACGAAGGCGCGAAAATGACTGGCCGGCGTGCCGGATTGGATCACCGAACCCAGGGCCTCGGCATTGGATGTGGCGTACACGTTCGGGGCGACGGGGAGTCCGCCGTTAACCGCCTGCTCCGAGCGGAGCAGGAAGGTCATGACGCTCGGGTCTACCGGGCCGCCCTGATACACCCGGTCGCGGCGTTGGGAAAGCCGGGTGACTTCGGGAATCAACTCGCCGAGGGCGGCGTCCGTCGGCCGATTGATGACCAGCCCCAGGGCACCCTGGGCCGAGTAGTTCAAAACAAGGACGACACTTTCGCTGAAGAAGGGACCGCTGAGCGCGCGACTGGCCACCAAGAAGCGCCCGGCGCCGAGTGGGTGATCGCCCGGGGGCAGGGTGGGGAGATGCTTTCGGCGCGCTGGGCCCAGGGGCGACATGCGCTTTCGGGCCAGGGCCGGGGGGAGCGGGTTGGCTGACTTTGGGGCTTCCTGCACCGTGCCGGGCGAGGGTTCCTCCCGGGCTCCGGATCCCGGGCCGAGCAGCCAGAGCCCCACGATCCCCGCGGCGATGGCTGCCAGACCGGTCAAGACGCGGCGCGAATTCATGGGTTCTCCCCGTGCTGAAGGCCTCGCTTGCCCGGACGCGCTGGGCCCTGGCCCCTTGAGGTGAGAATGTACAGCGTTATGGTCGATGCTTCGCCGCGCGCCTCTTTAGGCGGGCCCGAGGGGCCGCACCGAGACGAAGCGGCCAAGGAGAAAATGGATGGCAGGCCCCCTGACTGGGATCAAGGTGGTGGAGTTGGCCGGGCTCGGTGCGTTGCCCTTTGGTTCGCTGAAGCTTGCGGATATGGGGGCCGAGGTGGTGCGCGTCGACCGGCTTTCGGAAGTGCCCGAGGCCCCCGAGCCCAGGCCGCACAATTTTTGGGATCGCGGCCGGCGCAGTATCGCGGTGGATCTGAAGGATCCGCGCGGGGTGGAAACCGTGCTGCGCCTGGCCGAGGGCGCGGATGCGTTCCTGGAAGCCTTTCGCCCGGGGGTGGCCGAGCGCCTGGGGCTGGGCCCCGAGGTCTTGCTCGCCCGTAATCCGCGTCTGGTCTACGGGCGCCTGACGGGTTGGGGCCAGACCGGGCCCCTGGCCCAGGTGGCAGGCCATTCGCTCAACTACGAGGCCATTACCGGCGCGACCCACAGCATCGGTCCCCGGGGCGGTCCGCCGGTGCCGGCGCTGACGGTCCTAGGGGATTTTGCCGGAGGCGGGTTGCACCTGGCGTACGGGGTGGTGTGCGCCCTGCTCGAGGCCCAGCGCAGCGGGCGCGGCCAGGTGGTGGATGCCGCCATGGTGGATGGGGTGATGTCGCTGATGGGGGTCTTTCATGGAATGGACGCCATGGGGATGAACACCGACGCGACGGGTACGAACCTTTTCGACGGGGGCGCCCCCTTTTACAACGTCTACGAAACCCAGGACGGCCGCTACGTGAGCGTGGCCCCCATGGAGCCGCATTTCTACGCGCTGCTTCTCGAAAAAATTGGGCTCGACCCAGCGACCCTGCCGGACCAGTACGACAACGCGCGTTGGCCCGAACTCCGGGAACGCTTCGCCGAGGTCTTCCTGACCCGGACCCGGGACGAGTGGAGTGAAATTCTCGAGGGCACCGATGCCTGTTATGCCCCGGTGCTCACGCTTTCCGAGGCCCGAGACTATCCCCACAACCGGGAACGGGGCGCGTTTCTGGCCGGGACCGGCGCCCCGGAACTGGTCCCGACGCCGCGCCTTTCCGTGACGCCCGGGGAGCCCGGGACCTCCCCGGACTGGCCGGGGGCCGATACCGAGGCGGTTCTGCTCGAGGCCGGCTTCTCCCGCGCGGAATTGGAGTCGCTCCAGGAGGCGGGCACGATCCCGCCAAGGGCTGCCGCCAGGGGCGCGGTTTTAGCCTAGGCTTTGAGCTTCTTATTTCCTTCTTATTTCCTTCCGGTTTTAACCGGGCTCCAACGAGGACACCGCCATGACGAGCGAGATCACTCCCTTCAGCATTGCGGCCAGCGACGCCGAGATCGACGACTTGAAGCGCCGCTTGGCGGCCACCCGTTGGCCCGACGCCGAAACGGTGAACGACTGGTCCCAGGGTATTCCTCTGGCCTACGTCCAGGAAGTGTGTGCGTACTGGGGGGAGAAATACGATTGGCGTGCCCGGGAGGCCAAGCTCAACCAGTTCGCCCAGTTCAAGACCGACGTCGATGGGCTGGGGATTCACTTCATTCATGTGCGTTCCGAGGAACCCGACGCCATGCCCCTGGTGATCACCCACGGCTGGCCGGGTTCGGTGGTCGAATTTCAGAAAGTCATCGGTCCGCTGACCGATCCCGTGGCTCACGGCGGTAACGCGAGCGATGCCTTCCACGTGGTGTGTCCCTCTATGCCGGGCTACGGATTTTCCGACAAGCCCACGACCACCGGTTATGGCGTGGACAAGATCGCCGACACCTGGGCTTCGCTCATGGCCAAGCTTGGCTACGACCGGTACGTGGCCCAGGGCGGTGATTGGGGGGCCATGGTGACCAACCAGATCGGCCTCCGGGATACCGAGCACTGCGCGTGCATCCATCTCAACATGCCCATCGTGGCGCCCGACCCCGAAACCATGGCGGATCTTCTGCCCATCGAGCAGCGGGCCCTGGCGGGCATGCAGCACTACCAGGATTTTGATTCGGGGTATTCCAAGCAGCAGAGCACCCGACCCCAGAGCCTCGGCTACGGGCTGGTGGATTCCCCCGCCGGCCAGGC
>CAWVXN010000170.1:0-6404 GCA_963933695.1 uncultured Myxococcales bacterium
ACCAAGACTTTCCGGATCGACACCGCCGTGGAGCTTCGCGCCCCGGTCCATTTCCAGACAAGCTTCTGGCAGCGCATCGGCGAGCATCCCAAAGCCATTCGGCGCACCGCCGCCGTCCTCGGCGCTGGCGCCCTGGCCCTGCTCCCCGGACTACGGTTCGACGCCAACGTGATCGAGATGCGCGATCCCAAGACCGAATCCGTTGCGGCCTTCAAGGATCTGCTCAAGAACCCGACCACATCGCCCTGGTATCTCAACGTTCTGACCCCCAACCTCGCCGAGGCTTCTCGGCTCGGGGCTGAACTCCAGGCCCTGTCCGAAGTCGACCAGGTCACCACTCTCGCCTCCTTCATCCCCGACGATCAGGAAGAGAAAATAGAAACCCTCCAGGACGTCAGCTTTCTCTTCGAACAACCTTTGAATCCCACCTACCACCAAGTCCCGCCCCCGGTCGCGGAGCAGATCCGTGCCCTCGCCGAACTGCGCGATTCCCTGGATGGCCCGATCCAAATGGGCGGAGACGCTCCGCTTACCCGGAGCATGATTCGACTTCGCGAACACTTGACGCGTTTTCTGGACCGAACTCAGAAGGAAGAAAACTCCCTCGAGGCCCTGGCTGATCTTGAGTCGGTGCTACTGGCCCCATTTCCCGATCACCTGCGGCGAATGCGCGCTGCCATGGAAACCGAGGGGGTCACCCTCGACGATATTCCCCTTCAACTCAGGGAAAGGATGCTCGCCGCGGACGGGACGGCGCGACTTCAGGTCTATCCCAGCAGCCAGTTGGGGGATGGAGAGGCCATGCGGCGTTTCGTCGCCGCGGTTCAGAACGCCTCCCCCAATGCTGCAGGGGTCCCCCTCAATCTGGTCGAATTTGGCGACGTCATCAGCGATTCCTTTAGCCAGGCACTGGCTTCCGCTTTGGTGATCATTTCGATCCTTCTCTTCGTACTCTGGGGCCGACTGTCCGACGTTTTGATCGTCTTGGTTCCCCTTTGCCTGGGCGCTTCACTCACCGCGGCGACGGCGGTGATTCTTGATGTGCGCTTCGACTTCACCAACGTGGTGGTGATTCCGCTGGTTTTCGGCATCGGGGTCGACAGTGCGATCCATCTGGTTCAGCGAGCCCGGGAGACGGCGCCTGGGGAAAAAGTTCTCGGCACTGCCACAGCCCGCGCCGTGTTCTATAGCGCGGTCACCACGGGAGTGAGTTTCGGCAGCCTGGCCCTGGCCAACCACAACGGGCTCAGCGGCCTCGGCATCATGCTCTGCTTCGGCCTCTTCTACACCGTGCTCTCGGTTCTCGTCCTGTTACCGGCGCTCCTCGAGTGGCGCCCTTCCGCGAAATAGCGCGTCGCGTGGGCGGGCCGGGCAAAGCACCGGTTGAAGCGCCGGTCGAAGGCCGATCAAGGCAGATCAGGACTCGGTGGCCTCGCTGGCCTCGCTGCTCCTCTTGACCGAAATTTTGACCTTCGCGGGCTCCACCGACAGGGCGTGAATGCCCTCGGGACTCTCGATCTGATCCAGTTCAAGGGCGAAGGTACGACGACCGAGTTGAACGAGGAGCGCATCCACGCGCACGAAAAGGTCATCCGAGCCCGCCATGTAGAGATCGCGCCGAGGGCCCTCGAGCCGAATGGCCACGTCGGCGGGTTCCACGGCGACCAATTCGAAGCCCTCGGGCAGGTTCTCCACCTTCACGGGCACCCGGCGTTCCATGGTTTCCACTGCACCACCGGGCACGGCGACATACCAGACGCTGGTCGCCAGCCCCAAGGCGACCAGTCCTTCGCGCCAGCCCGCCCGCAACCGCCCCACAAGGTCCTCGAGCCCGCTGGGTCCGGCAGACCGGGTGGAGTGGCCAATGAAGCGCTTGAGAGCCAGGGCCAGGTCCTCGGCGGTGGCTACTCCCTGGATTTCACCATCCTGGGCGATGGAAACTTCCCCTCGCTCCTCGGACACCACCAGGCACATGGCATCGCAGCGCTCGGCCAGACCAAGCGCCGCCGCATGCCGGGTGCCACCCCCCCCCAGACGATCCCAATCGGTGGAGAGGGGGAGATGAACGCCGAAGCGTGAAACCCGGGTGCCATGCACGAGGACGCCACCATCGTGACCCGGAGTCTGGGGGTCGAAGAGGCTGAGGATCAACTGCTCGGAGAGGCGTCCATCGAGATGAATGCCCCCGTCCAGGTGGCGGTCCAGAGGTTCGCGCCCGGGCAGAATTACGAGGGCGCCCACCTTGGCCTGGGCGAGTTGAAAGAGCGCCCGCACCAAGGCGCGCTCCACGTCGGGCGGCGGATGGGGGGCTCCCCGCCTGAGACCCCAGACCGCGATGCCTTCGAAGAGTCTCCGCAGATCCTCTTGAAAGACCACCACCAGCATGACGGCCAGAACAGCAAAGAAACCCTGAAGCAGGCTCGTGGTCAGTTGCAGTTCGAGCCCCCGGGCCAGCCCGAAGAGTACCCCCAGCGCCGCCAGTCCCATCAGGGCGAGCCTTGCCTGGGAGGTGCGAAACCATGCAATCACGAACCAGATCAGGCTGGCCACGATCAGAATGTCGATCAGATCCGTGAGCCGCAACTCGGCAAGCAAGGGCAAATTTCTCTTCCGCCTCCTTCGCATCGCGATCGGAACGGGTCGGGCCCACACCCGGCCCATGCCCGCAGCCTATCGCAGCCACCGCGCCGGACAAAACATCTCCATTCATCCCTGGCCGGAAAGTGCAATTTCACGGGTACGAACCCCGTCCGGGACGCGTTTCCCCGGCCCGGGCTCCCGGGCTCAGGGGCCTAGCAGGCGAACCCAAACTTTCCGACACTCCCCCCATGCGATTTCTTCACACAATGGTCCGGGTAACCGACCTCGACGCTTCATTGAACTTCTATTGCAAGACCCTCGGCTTGAAGGAAATCCGCCGGATCGACGTGGAGGCCGGGCGTTTTACCCTGGTCTTCCTCGGTGCCCCGGACAACCCCGACGCCCAGGTGGAACTCACCTGGAACTGGGATCCCGAGGCCTACACCGGGGGCCGTAACTTCGGCCATCTCGCCTATGAGGTGGAGAACATCTTTGCGACCTGCCAACGGTTGATGGATGCGGGAGTCACCATCAACCGACCACCCCGGGATGGCCACATGGCCTTCGTTCGCTCTCCGGACGGCATCTCCATCGAGTTGCTCCAAAAGGGGGGCAGGCTCGCACCCGAAGAGCCCTGGGCCTCGATGGAAAATATCGGCGAGTGGTAGGAACGATAACCATGAACGATCGACCGGAGGCGCGTTTTGGGCCAGCTTGAATTCGAGCGCAGCGAACTCTTTCGTGAGGACGACTACGCGAGCCCGCATGTGGAGTCCGGCCGCCGCCTCCACGGGGGCATGGACGCCCAAGGGCGTTATCTCTCCCCGCGCATGCGCGTGCGAGCACCCGCCATCGCGGCTTGGACCGATGCCCTGCGCGACCGGGGCGGCGACCTCATGGATACCGACTCGTCGCTACTCGCCGGCATTCGTTATCCCAGCGACGCCCAGCTGAAATTGCTCCTGGTGGAGGGCCTGGGCCGAACCTTCTGGAACAACCTCACGGTGATCGGCCATATCGAGGCGCGCGGGCGCGTTCTCGCCGAGATGAAATTCTCCGATTTCCAGAACGTCGCGGTGGAGGATGTCAGCACCCGGGCGGTGGGGCACCTTCACAAGGGACTTCTGGAAGCCCACGGCCTGGACGAAGGGGGCGAACCGGAAAAGGGTATCGGGGGCCACGACGCCATGTGGTTCGCCCTGCGCGATCTCGCCTTCGGCGAGGTCGACTATCCCGAGCCCATTGTGCCCGAAAATATCGCCCGGCCCGAAGGCGAAGAACCCCCGCCCCCCCCGATCGAGGCCGCCTACGCGGGAACCATCCGCTTTCTCCTCAACCTATTGCTTATCGAGTTTCGCGCCGAGCGGTCCTTTGCCCAAACCGAACAACTCCTGCGGGACCCCGAACTCTTCACCGATCGGCGCGAAGAGGCCGAACACGCCGCGGTGCTCGTCGATCGCATTCGCCAGGATGAAAGAGTCCACGTGGATTCCTTGCGCCTCTACCTTGGCGAGATTCGCGAACTGAATCTCAAGCGAACCGAGGGCGGAACCATCCCGGGAAGCACCCTCGTGGACAACTACTGGGACAACTTGGTGCACTGGGCCACTGTGGAGCAACCCCGCCTGGCCGCCGAGCAACAACGCTCCATGATGAGTGAGCGCATTGCCGAGCACAGCGAACCCGAGCGCATCCAGGCGGCCTTCGACGCGTTGGAAGACACAGAACCGGATCCCCATGCTGGCCCGGGCTGAAGTCCGACGATTCCGGACGTGAGCGCAACCGCCGGCCTCCCTCCCCTGGCGGTGGTCGAGGAGGTCTTCCCCGGACGCCCGCTCCACGACACGGCGGTCAGCCATGCCCTGCTGCGGCGCGTGGCCCGGGGCGAAGCACCCGAGACCCTTCGGCTCTACATCCCCGACGAGGTCGTTCTCTTTTCCCTCCTCGATGCGCGCAACCCAGGCTTTGACCGCGCCCGGGCCGCCGCAGAAGCACTGGGTTGCCCTTCCCTACTCCGCCTCGCCGGCGGGCACGCCGCGCTCTTTCATCGCCAATGCCTGGCCTTCGCTTGGGCGATCCCCGAGGCCCAGGCCGCCGAGGGAATCCACTCGCGCTTCGAAACCCTTTCGGGGATCTTCCAGCGCGCCCTGGCGAGCCTGGGAGTCGACGCCCGCCCGGGCGAAGTGGAGGGGGAATACTGTCCGGGGGAATACAGCGTGAATGCCGAGGGACGCATCAAGCTCATGGGCGTGGGCCAGCGGATCATCCGGGGAGCCGCCCACGTGGGCGGCGTTTTGGTGGTGGGGGAGACGGCCCGGCTCCGGGAAATTCTGGTCCCGGTCTACGCCGCCCTGGGCCTCAATTTTGATCCGCGCACCGCGGGATCCGTGGAGGACGCGGTTCCGGGTCTCGGACTCAATGACGTTCGCACTGCGGTCCTGGCCGAGTTCGGCGCCCTCCGACCTCTGGTGCCCGGGTCCCTAGAACCGGCCACCCTGGCCCTCGCCAGCGAACTCGAGAGCTGGCACGCCCCGGGCGGCAACCCGCGCGCAGCCACCGCGGGCACCCGGCAGCTTCAGGGCAAGACCCTGGACGCGACTCACCTGACCCCCAGCCAAAAAAATCCTCCCCGAGAGCCGAGCTCCGGCGCCTAGTCGGCCCAGGTTGCCCCTCCTCTCTTCGGGCGTCCGATGGCCTGCGCTACTCTCGCCCCGTGAAAAACCGCGCCCAAACTAGCCTTTGTCGCCTTGGACTCGCGATCCCCCTGGCCCTGGGGATCATGGGCGGGGCGACCCTCGCCGGTGCCAATACCCGGAGCCTTCCCCTGGACTCGAATTTTCCTGGGACTCCGGCCGCCGGCAATGCGGCGGGCAGTATGGCCGGCAATGTGTCCGATGATGTCGCCGGCGGAAAGATCGACGACGCCGGCCAGTCCCTCTGCACATGGGAAACCTGTGGCCCCCAGCGCGCGGATTCCCCCTGGACTTTGGCCGGGTTCGGACTGGCCGCGGGTGCTATGGCCTGGCTCGGGCGAAGGCCTCGCCAATAACCCAGGACTCAGTCGACCCAGTCGGCCAGCGGGTAGGCGACGCAGTTTCCGTCCAGCAGGGTCTCGTACTCGGCCCGGCCCAGGGCCTCGCCCCGCTCGGCCAAGCCGCGATACACCGCGCAACGCTCTTCCACATCGAGGAAGCGCGGATCCGTAGCGATCTCAGCCAGCACGCCCTCCCGGGTCACCGACTCTCGGGACATGCGCAGGCCCCCGTCCGCCGGAGTGTCGAGGATCATCATGCGCACCCCATCGGGAGTCGAGGCATCCCAGGACTGCCAACGGGGCAGCGCCCCGTCGGAGCCGGCCCCCGGATCCCCCCGGCGAGCGAACTCGGCCCAGTAGGACATCATCTCGCGCGAAAGGGTCTCTGCGGCGGCGCGTCGATCCGGGTCAAAGAAATACTTCCCCATACCCCCGAGATCGAGACCGCCGAACACGAAGGGAATCTCCACGGCGTGAGCCGCCCCGACGAGCTTGGAGAGATCCGCGAAGACGAGCTTTCTTTCCTCATCCCAATCGAAGCGATAGGCGAAGACCCGGCCGGGCGCGAGAGCCGCCATGGCCCGAGCGGGATCGTCCACTCCACGCAGCTTCCACATGCGGTTGGGGAATTCGGTTTCCAGTTGGTAGGCGCGCTCGTCGTTGAGCCAGAGCGGAATTCCAAAAACTCGGGTCACGTGCTCCGTCCCCATCAAGGCAAAAAGTTTGACCTCGTCGCGGTTGGTCCCGAAGATCACCGAGACCTGAGGATCCGCCACCGAACCCAAGACAT
>CAWVXN010000171.1:0-6403 GCA_963933695.1 uncultured Myxococcales bacterium
TGTGGCTCGCTTGGCCGAGGAACTGGACAGCCGGGCGGAATGGACTTTCGAGGAAGCCCCAGCGAATCCGGGGGATGGCCCGAGTCCAGTGGAGCGCAATGCCGAGGCGCTCCGGGAGGCGGCCACAGGTCTCCGACTCGCCTTTGCCGAAGCGGGTGAGGACTCGGTGGCGGCCTTCGATCGTCTGGTGGTTCCCTACGATCGCTGGGTTTTGGCGATCCGATCCGTTTCTCCGGCGAGCTCGTTCCACGAGCAATTCATGGAAAACCTCGAGTCCTTTTCGGCGGTCTCCGCGAGCCTGTTCGTGGGCGGCGATGCTTTTGCGGCGATGGGGGAACTCGAACTCGACGAGCGATCGGAGTTCGGAGTGAACAAGCTGATCGCATCGAGTCCCTTTGATTATGCGAATCATATGCGGGTCGCCGCCCTGCGCTCGCGGCCAGGTGGGGAGAGCCCGGTCGTCGAGACCGCTCGGGTACTGGCTTCCCTGGCTCGGCTCCTTGGGGGCAGGACCCTCGGCTTGTTTACAAGTCTGCGCCGAATGAATGAAGTCGCCGAAATCCTGATTGATGATCTGGCCGATGAGACCATCGAGGTCCTGGCACCTCGCCGTGCGGCGGACGATCCCGGAAGCCTGGTGGCGCGCTTTCGTGATCTGCCCGGCGGTGGGGTTCTGCTGGGCTCGCGCACCTTCTGGCAGGGTGTGGACATCCCGGGGGACGATCTGCAGGCGGTGGTGATCGAGAAACTGCCCTTCGAGGTGCCCACGGAATTGCGCCGTCGACGCGAGGCCCGGGTGGCGGAGTTGGGCCTGAACGCATTTCAGCGGTATCGCCTGGGTAAGATGTTGCTCAATCTTAAGCAGATGACCGGACGCCTGATTCGCGGTGAGGACGATCGAGGAATCGTCGTCATCGTGGAGGCCCGGACCGATCGAGGCTATTTCAGGCAACTGGAATCGGCGTTTCCGGCGGGCACCGAGATTCGTGTGGTCGAGGCCGCGGAGTTGCCCGAAATAGCGGCGGAACTCGGCCTGGGTCAGCCTTGACCCACAATGACTCTGAGTCATAATGCTTCGTCGGAGAATCACCGAATCGAAATGTCGAGCGGCGCGCTGGGGCTACAGGGAGTGCCACGGGCCCGGGAGCGAATCGAGGCGCTGAAAGAGAAAGAACTCCGAAGGAGGGGCACCACTTGGCGTTAAACCTGCTCGGTCTGGGGCATTTTCACCCGACCAACGAAATTAGTAATTCGTTCCTGGAATCCTTGGATATCGGGACCGACGACGAGTGGATCCTGGAGCGGGTGGGCATTCGTTCTCGGCGTACGGTGCTGCCCCTGGACTACATCCGGCAGACCCGAAACTCGGAATCCCGGGCCTCGGGCGAGGCCGCTGAATGGACGAATGCGGAGTTGGGCGCTCAGGCGGCTCGGATGGCCCTGGCGCGTGCCGGAATTTCTGCTGGGGATGTCGGCTTGGTTGTGGGGGGCGGCTGTGCGCCCGATACGGTTTCCCCCGCCGAGGCCTGCAACGTATCGCGCTTGCTGGAGATCGCCGCACCCTCGTTGGACGTGAACTCCGCGTGCACGAGTTTTCTAGCCGGTATTCATATGCTGAGCATGATGCGCGAGGATGCCCTGCCCGACTACGTTTTGCTGGTGAGCATGGAATCAATGACGCGGACGGTGGACTATTCGGATCGCAGCGCGGCGGTCCTGTGGGGCGACGCAGGTCTGGCGGCGGTCCTGTCCCCCCGGCATACCGGACGCGCGCGCCTGGTAGCCAGTGCCCTTGAGTCCAATCCGGCCGGGGCCGACAAGGTCGTGATCCCGCGTCAGGGCTATTTCGTCCAAGAGGGTCGGACCGTCCAGACGTTCGCCATCAAGAAAACCGGCCTCCTCTACGACCGGCTGAAGGCCGAGTACGAAGATCCCGCCCGTGCCCTGCACTTCGTCGGGCATCAGGCCAACCTGAGAATGCTGGAGGCGGTGTGCCGCCGCTCTGAAATCGCTGCCGATCGGCATCATGCCAACGTCGAGTGGTACGGAAATACCGGTGCCGCGAGTTCGGGCACGGTACTCTCCCAGAACTGGGAGAAGTGGGGTCCAGGCGACGACGTGGCGGTGGTTGGAGTCGGGTCGGGACTGACCTGGGCTTCCTATCTGGCCCGTTTTGGGGAAGATGCCGAACGATGAAATACGAAGCTTTCAAAAGCCGGACACATTTCGACAAAGACGAGTTGCTGGCCTTTGCGTACGGTCGTCTGGTGGAGGATGCACCCGAGGGCTTGAAGGCCCGGCTTCCGACGCCCCCCATGCTGATGCTCGACCGGGTCGTCGAAATCAGTGCGAACAAGAACCGTGGCCGGGTCGTGGCCGAGCGCGACATCAACGTCGATGACTGGTTCTTTCAATGCCATTTCCAGGGCGACCCCGTGCAACCGGGATGCCTTGGTCTCGATGGAATCTGGCAATTGCTTGGCTTCTACTGCAACTGGCGGGGAGGCCTGGGCAGTGGTCGCGCACTGGGGTGCGGTGAGGTCGAGTTTTTCGGACAGATCCGTCCCCACGATGGGATGGTCCGCTACGAAGTCGATATCAAGCGCTACGCGGAGCTCGGCAACGCGGGCGCCGCCCTGGTGATCGGCGACGCCAGCCTGCAAGTGGATGGAGACGAAATCTACACCGTGAAGGGCGCGCGCGTCGGCCTTTTCCGGGACATCGACTACCCCGACTACCCCCTGGAATCCGAAAATTCACGCGGCGGGAGGATGGGCGATTGAGCGAGCAACCCGTCGCATTGGTGACCGGCGCCGCTACGGGAATTGGTGCAGCCTGCGCCCGGCAACTCTGCGCTGAGGGCTTTCGCGTGGGTGTCCACTACCGCTCGAGTGCCGAAAAGGCGAAGAAGTTACTGGCCGAATTGCCTGGCGCCTTCGGGATTCAAGCCGACCTCACCGTGTCCGAGGAAGTGGACGGGTTGATGGGGCGCCTCAAGGAAGAAGTCGGAACGGTGGACGTGCTGGTCAACAATGCCGGCTACAACATCAACGCTCCAATGTTGGCGATGAAGCTCGAGCAGTACGACGCGGTGGCCGCCATGGCGCGAGGCACTTGGTACCTTTCCAAAGGCGTGCTGCGTCGCTTCATGCTGCGCAAGAACCGCGGCCGCATCATCAACATCTCCAGCGTTGTGGGTCATACCGGAAATCCGGGCCAGGTCCCATACACCATGGTGAAGGCGGGGCTCGATGCATTTACGAAGTCCCTGGCCCAGGAACTCGCCGGCCGCGAAATCCTCGTGAATTCCGTTGCTCCCGGTTTTATCGACACCGAGATGACCGAAAAACTCCCCGATGAAGTCAAGGCAGCCATTCTGGCCCGAATTCCCCAGGGCCGGATGGGTCGAGCCGAGGAAGTAGCCGATGCCGTGGCCTTTCTTGCGACTCGGGGTCACTATGTCAATGGAAGTGTTCTTCACGTGAACGGGGGGATGTACGGTGGCTAGAGCCCCGGGAACGACCGAAGCCCGGATCGAAGGTGTTCTCGGTCGCGACGAGGTGCTGGAACTCGTTCCCCAGCAGGCGCCCTTTCGCTTCATCGATGAGATCCACGAACTGGATCGCGAGCACATCGTTGCGAGCTATCGTTTCTGCGAAGATGCTGATTTCTATCGGGGGCATTTCCCCGGGAATCCCATCACTCCCGGTGTGATTCTCGTCGAGGCGATGGCTCAGGCGGGCGTGGTCGCCCAGGGAATCTATCTCTATGCGCTTGAATTCAGCGCCGAGGAAGTCGAGAAGGTGATCACGGTTTTTACCGATGCGAGTGTCGATTTTTCAGGGCAAGTGCTCCCGGGCGATCGCGTCACGACGACGGGCCGGGTCAAGTTCTTTCGGCGAAAAAAATTACGGGCCGAGGTGGAGATGCGAAAAGACGATGGGAGTCTGGTTTGCTCGGGTGAGCTTTCGGGCATGGGGGTCCCAAGATGAGCATCCGGGTGGTTATTACCGGTATGGGTGTCGTGGCCCCGAACGGGATCGGTCTGGCCGCATTTGAGGAAGCGTTGCGAGCCGGCCGGTCGGGGATCGGGCACATAGAGGCCATGGCAGAAGCCAATTTCGCCTGTACGGTGGCCGGTGTGCCCCAGGGTGTGGATGCCTTGGTCGAGGCGGAGTTCGAAGAGGACGAGCGCCTGGTTATGAACGGCAGCCACCGCTACGCGAGCCTTGCCTGCCTGGAGGCCTGGCGGGGTGCGGGGCTCGAGCGGCCCCCTCGCGATTCAGAAACCGTGGACTGGGATACAGGCGCGATCGTGGGAACCGGGATCGGTGGGATGGATACCACCGCAGAGAAAGTGATTCCGCTGACCAACGCGGGAAAGGTTCGCCGCATCGGCTCGACATCGGTGGAGCAAGTGATGGCCAGCGGTGTTTCAGCGCGGCTCTCCGGACAATTTGCACTGGGCAACCAGGTCACCACCAATTCGAGTGCCTGCAGCACCGGCACCGAGGCCATCGCCATGGGGGTCGAGCGGATTCGTCGGGGGGCGGCGGTTCGAATGATTTGCGGTGGATCCGAAGCCGCCAGCCACTACATTTGGGCCGGGTTCGACGCCATGCGAGTTCTCAACCGCCGGTCGAACGATGCGCCCGAGAAAGCGTCTCGCCCCATGAGCGCGTCGGCGGCGGGGTTCGTTCCGGGAGCAGGCGCCGGCATTTTGATGATTGAAAGCGAGGAGAGCGCGCTCGCTCGGGGCGCACGAATCTACGCCGAGGTGGCGGGCCAGGGCATCAATTGTGGGGGGCACCGGATGGGAGGCAGCATGACGGCGCCAAACCCCGAGAGCGTGAAACGGTGCATTCTGGCGGCTCTGGCAGACGCGGACGTCGAGGCCCACGAAGTCGATGCGATCAACGGCCACTTGACCGCCACCGGAGCCGATCCCCGTGAGGTGGGTTCGTGGTCGGCTGCGCTGGGTCGAGGTCCGGGAGAGTTGCCGCCCATTACGTCGACGAAGTCCATGATCGGGCATACGCTGGGCGCGGCGGGGGCGATCGAAAGTGTTGCCTCGGTGTTGATGCTGAGGGGTGGCTTCGTCCATCCGTCGATCAACTGCGAGGATGTGCATCCCGAAATCGAGGCCTACGCGAAATCGATTCCGCACAATCTTCAGGAGATCGATGACATGAAGGTGATCGTGAAGGCGGGTTTTGGTTTTGGCGATGTGAACGCCTGCCTGGTATTCAAGCGCTGGGACGGTTAGAAGGAAAACAAGGCCCGGAAATGCCTCGCCGAGGAAATGGTGCGGATTAAACTGACCGAGACGAGACGCATGCAGAGTTAATTTCGATCTTTGCGGTCAATCAATGAAAGATTTTTGAAAGAAGGGAGTGGGAGAGATGGAACAGTCAGTGGTGATGGAAGGCGTGGTCAAAATCCTAACGCCATGGGTCAAGAACGACGAGGCACTTAAGGGCGTGTCCATGGAGACGAACATCCTCGATGACCTCAAGGTCAATTCGGCGAGGCTCGTAGACGTTGTGATTGCCTTTGAAGATGAATTCGATATCGAGATTGATGATGAGGATGTAGATACGGTCAATACGGTAGGCGATGCGGTTCAGCTGATTTCCTCGAAACTTGGCTAACCGCTCCGCCCTTTTCCCGTCTTGATTCTAGGGGCCAACGAAGCCGTGAGCCGAAGCGAATCGATCCCCACCGACCCGATGCGAACTCGCATGGCCGCTCGTCACCGCATCCAACGAGCGGTGGGTCGGCTGCTTGCCCCTTTTTGGTTTCCCCTGGTTAGCCTCTTCCTACGTTTCCGCTTCGGTTGTCGAATCGAGGACATTGCCGAAAGTCGGCGTTTCTATCGAAAGGTGCGGAGCGAGTCAGGCGCCCCTCTTCTGATCTGCGCCAACCACCTCACATTGGTGGACTCATTCTTTATCGCTCAGGCACTTTCCTCCAACTGGCGCTTTGCGCTGGATTTCGACTCGGTGCCATGGAATACACCGGAAGAAATAAATTTCGCGGCGACAGCCTGGAATCGAGTGCTCGTGTACGTGGCCAAGTGCATTCCGATTCGCCGAGGTGGTCAGCGCGAGGACATTAAGCAAGTGCTCGAACGAATAGTCCATCTGCTTTCCCGGGGAGAAGTTGCTGTGCTCTTTCCCGAAGGAGGCCGCTCGCGTAGCGGGCGTGTGGAGACGGATACAGCCGGCTGGGGGGTAGGACGAGTTCTTGCTGGATTGGAAGGCTGCCGGGTGCTCTGCATCTACATGCGCGGCGCAGCCCAGGCCACTTGGAGCGCCTACCCCGCCCGGGGCGACCGCTTGCGTGTTTCTCTGGCCCTGATCGAGCCGAAATCCGATGCTCGGGGTGTGCGCCGAACGCGAGA
>CAWVXN010000172.1:0-6381 GCA_963933695.1 uncultured Myxococcales bacterium
CGGGGATCGCCAGCTCCCCATTTCGCAGAATGCATCTCGGCCGACCACGAAGACGAGTTCTTCGTCGCCAAAGCGCTGGCTCAGAGTCTCAAGGGTATCGATCAGGTAGGAGGGACCCGGGCGGTCCACCTCAATGGCGTCGACGCAGAAACGGGCATTGCCCTGGATGGCAAGTTCGACCCAAGCCAGCCGTTGACGCGCGGGTGCGATAATTCCCTCATCCCCCTCCTTGTGCGGCGGTCGCGCACTGGGGACGAAGACCATACGGGCGAGTTCAAGAGCATCCACCACTTCTTCCGCGGCGCGCAGGTGCCCGGAGTGGATGGGATTGAAGGTGCCTCCATAGATGCCGATCATCTTCTCTGCCGATCGTCTCCTAGCCCCGAGTTCAGTCGTCGAGGACCACGAGGTCGTCGCGATGGATGACCTCGGAACCGTTGGAATATCCTAGCACTCGAAAAATTTCCTTTGCTGGGATGCCTTTGATTCGCTGGATATCTCCCGACGTGTAGGCGCAAAGTCCCCGGGCCAGGGGGCGAGCCTGGGCGTCAACACAGACCACGGCGTCACCGACTCCGAAATCGCCCTCCACGGCCAGGATGCCGACGGGAAGGAGGCTGCCACCGTCGTTGAGCAGCGCGTTGGCGGCACCGGGATCCAGGGTGAGGGTGCCTCGGGTTTGGGTCGTGAAGGCGAGCCAGTGTTTGCGGCTGGCCATTCGTTCCCCGGCCAGGAAGAGCGTGCCCACGGACTCGCCGGCCGCGATGCGGCCAATGGCGTCGGACTGGCGGCCATTGCAGACCACCGTGGCGGCGCCGGAGAGCGCGGCCATGCGCGCCGCCTCGAGCTTGGTCGTCATGCCGCCGCGTCCGAAGCGGCTGCCGGGCCCTTTTGCGGCGGCCTCGATCTCGGGTGTGATCTGTTCGACTACGTCGAGCAGATCGGGCCGAGGCCCAGAGGCCGCGGGAGGTTCGGCGTAGAGGCCGTCGACATCGGTGATGATGATGAGCAGATCGGCACTGATTAGGTTGACGATGGTGGCGGAGAGGCTGTCGTTGTCCCCGAAGCGGATTTCGTCGGTGGACACAGTATCGTTCTCGTTCACGATGGGAACCGTGCCCATCTGAAGCAAGGTCAATAGAGTGTGGCGTGCATTGAGAAAGCGCTCTCGATCTTGCAGCCCACCCCGGGTCAGCAGAATCTGGCCGATTTGCTTCCCGTGCCGTGCGAAACGCCGTTGATACATATCAACCAGGCCGATCTGGCCCACCGCTGCCGCCGCTTGTTTTTCGGGAATCGATTGGTCGCGATGGGTCCAACCCAGGCGATGACTGCCCGCCGCGATGGCTCCAGACGAAACGAGAACGACTTCCCGGCCCTGATCCACGAGTTCACTGATCGAGCGGGCCAGTTCGCTGAATTTTCGAGGGCGAAGCTTGCCCTCTCGAGTGAGGGTGCTGCTGCCGACCTTGATGACGATCCGCCGCGCTTGGCGCTGGCACTCTCGTACGGGGTTTGGCTCCATCAGTCCAGTCTTTTCGATTCATCCAGGACGCGGGTTTCGGCGACCTTTTCCAATTCGACGGCCTCTTCCACGGACTGGAGCATAGTGCGAAGCAGGGTCTCAATGCCCTCGCCGGTGGCGCCCGAGAGCAGAGCGGGGTGGAGCCCGTTCTCGCCAAGCACGTTCTCCAATTCTTTCCGGGCCGAAGCATCGTGGATCAAATCGACCTTGTTGAGGATCAGAATCTCGCGTCGTTCGCTCAATTCGGGCCGATAGCGATTGAGTTCCCGGCGGATGGACCGGTAGTCCTCGACCAGGTTCCGGCCCTCGGTGAGCCACGCACCGGCGTCGAGGAGGTGAACGAGCACCCGGGTGCGCTCCACGTGGCGGAGAAATTGATGCCCCAGGCCGGCGCCGTCGCTTGCCCCTTCGATCAACCCTGGGATATCGGCGACCACAATTCGGGCGTCCCCGACCTCGACGACGCCCAAGGAGGGGCTCAGCGTTGTAAAGGGATAGGAGGCGACTTTGGGTCGGGCCTCGGAGATGCGACGGAGCAGGGTGGACTTGCCGGCATTCGGAAAACCCACGAGGCCCACGTCGGCGAGCAACTTGAGCGACAGCCGGAGCTGGCGAAATTCGCCGGGTTTTCCGTTGAGGGCGAAGTCCGGGGTCTGACGGGTGGCATTCCGGAAACGCGCGTTGCCGAAGCCTCCGTTGCCTCCGCGGGCCACCACGAAGCGCTGGCCATCCTGGGTGAGGTCGACGACCGGCCCGTCCTCTTCGTCGGCAATCGATTCGTTAGTGGGATCGCTGGCATAGACCAGAGTTCCCACGGGCAGGCGAATATCCGTGTGCGCCCCGCTGGCACCGGTTTTGCGCGAGGTTCCACCATTGGCACCATTCTGGGCGCGGACCTCCGAACGGCGTTGAAGGTCGGTCAGGGTGTTGAGGTTGCGGTCGGCGACGAGCACCACGTTTCCCCCACGGCCGCCGTCTCCCCCATTGGGGCCCCCCATGCTGACAAATTTTTCTCGCCGATAACCCACGGTCCCATTGCCTCCCGCCCCGGAAGTGACGGTAATGGTGGCCTCGTCGACGAAGGGCTGGGGGTTCTTCACGGGTGGCTCTCCTTGGGGGGAGGCGGGAAAGCCTCGGCGGAAGGACTGCCGGAAGGGCCGCTCAGCCGCCTCCGGGAGAGAAACCCGGGCGACCAAGATTCAGCGGAGGCGGAAGAAGGAAAGAAGGTACTCGAAGCGACCGAGAAACCTCTGGGAAACGAAACGCGTTCGCCCGGGCCGGTGGAGGGCTCTGATAGAGCGCTGATAGAGGGCGGCTGGCTGATAGAGCCCGGCCGACAGAGTGCTGATTGACAGACGACTCGTGGAGATAAGGAACGTGGAAAGGAACGTGGAGAAAAGGAACGGACTTACTCCGCCGCGTCGATATGCGCCAGCCTGCGACCCCGGGACCTGCCATAGCGCACCACGCCGTGGGACAGTGCAAAGAGGGTGTAGTCGCGCCCACAGCCCACGTTTTCGCCCGGGTGGATCTGGGTGCCTACTTGCCGCACCAGAATCGAGCCCGCGGTAACCTTCTGGCCGCCGAAAACCTTGACCCCTCGCCGCTGGCCGTTGCTGTCGCGCCCATTACGCGAACTGCCCTGTCCTTTTTTATGCGCCATCTCAAAATTCCCTATTGCGTGCGGAGCGGCGCAAGCGCCAGCCGGCCGCGGTTAATCGTCGATCGAGTTGACTTGGATCTCGGTGTAGGACTGGCGATGCCCCTGAAGACGGCGGTAACCCTTGCGCCGCTTCATTTTGAAGACGCGAATCTTCGGGTGCCGACCCTGGGCGGTAATCGTACCCGACACACGAGCGCCCTCGACCACGGGCGTTCCGATCTTGACGGATTCTCCACCCCCGACCAAGAGAACCTGGTCGAACTCAATGGAGCTTCCTATGTCGCCCGCCAACTGCTCGACGCGGACGCGTGCGCCCGGTTCGACCCGGATTTGCTTCCCACCTGTTTTGACTACGGCGTACATGATGTTCCTCGTTTTCCGGGTTGCCTCAAGAGCGCGGTAGTATCCGCGATTCCGCTTCATCGTCAAGCGTTTGGCTGTCTTCGTGGGGGATCGGGGTCCGATCACCCGCGGGATCAGCTTCGGATTCATCTGATACCGGCGCGGCTTGGGCCTCGGAGCTAGGCGCTTCGGCGGGCGAAGCGGTTGTTGAAGCAGAAGTCGGGGCTGCAGCAATATTTCCCAAGGCCTGGGGGCTTTCCCCAAGGGTATCGCCTGGAGACTCCTCGCCGGAAATTGGGTTTGGAGGAGTTTCCTCCAACGGCGCCGGGGGGGGGCTGGGCGCGAGGTCCTGGGTTTCCGTTTCCCCGGCCGTGGCCGGTTCGGCGCCGCCGGGCGCCCCGGACTCGGATTGGCTGCGCGAGCGTTTATCACCCCGACGGGATCCGCGGTCTCTCCGACGGCCATCGCGCCCGCCTCCGCCCTTCTTGCTCTGGGCCTCTTCCTCCGCGGCTATTTCAGCCGGGTCTCGGAGCCAGCGCAGGGGAATCGAAACCGGAGGGGCTTGATCCAGGGCCTCCACTTCGAACTGCTCCTGGTGGATGCCGGGCCGGGCGCGAATCTCGATCTGTTGTCCAAGCACATCGGAAAGCATGGCCAAAGCCTTCGCTTCGTGACCGAGCAATTGTTCGGCCACCCGGGGCGCCACGGTAATCGCAATCCGGCGCCCGTTGAAATGGGTGAGGGAGTTGCGGATCTCGCGTAGCAAGTTGTACGTGACGGTTTCGTCCGAGAGCAGATAGCCCCGACCCTCGCAGTGCACGCAGGGCTCGCAGAGGGTCTGGACGAGATTTTCGCGGGTTCGTTTCCGCGTCATCTCGACGAGCCCCAGCTCGGAAATCTTGAGGATATTGGTCCTCGCCTTGTCGTGGCGCAGTGCGTCTCGCAGAGCCCGGTAGGTCTTCTCGCGGTGATCTGCCGATTCCATGTCGATGAGGTCGATGATGATCAGCCCACCGATATTTCGGAAGCGAAGTTGGTTGACCACTTCCTTGACGGCTTCGAGGTTGGTTTTGTAGACCGTGTCCTCGAGATCGCGTTTACCCACGAAGCGGCCGGTGTTGACGTCAATGGCCGTGAGGGCTTCGCACTGATCCACGATCAGCGAACCCCCGGACTTGAGCCAGACCTTGCGCTCGAGGTTCGCGTGGATCTGGGCCTCCAGCCCCATCCTTTGGAAAAGCGGCTCAAGTCCTTCGTGGCGATCCACTTGGGGCTTGGGATCCGCGACGAATTCGTCGATGAACTTTTTCAGGGTTTCGAAGGCTTCGGGCTGATCGACCACGATTCGCTTGGTCTCAGGACTCGCGGAATCGCGCACTATGCGCAGGGGCAGATCGGGTTCCGCATGAAGGATGCAGGGCGCGTTCTTTTCCGCATGGGCCAGCTGAATAGCCTGCCAGACGGTGCTCAGGTAACGGATATCGGCCTCGAGGTCGGCTTCCCGTATCCCGTCCCCGGCGGTGCGAATGATAAAGCCGAGGTTTTTGGGCCGTATCCGGTCGACGATCTCGCGCAGGCGCTTGCGCTCCTTGTCGGAATCGATTCGGCGCGAAACACCGACCCGGGGTGACCAGGGGGTCAGTACCAGGTGTCGTCCGGGAATCGAAATGTTCGAAGTAATCCGGGCGCCCTTGGTCCCAATGGGAGCCTTGGCGATCTGAACGACGATTTCCTGGCCTTCGGAAAGCACGGTATCGATGCTGGGCGGAGCGCTGCGCCGGCCACCTCGACCCCGAGGCCCGCCTCGACGCCCTGCGGATTCCTGTTCGCCGCCGGTGTTGTCGAAGTAGTCGCCGACGTAAAGGAAGGCGGCCTTTTCTAGGCCAATGTCGACGAAGGCGGCTTGCATTCCGGGCAGCACTCGACTGACCCGTCCCTTGACGACGTTGCCGACCACGCTCTTGCTGCGCGCTCGCTCGATATGCAGTTCGGTGAACTGGCCTTGTTCAAGCAACGCGACCCGGGTTTCCCCGGAGTCCACGTTGACTACGATTTCATTCTCCATGAGTTGAATTGCTCTCTACAGAGCAGCCGTACAGACGGACTTTCGGGACCCACTGGGTCCGCGGAAGATCGCTCTCAGCTTCTCTGGCCAGGTTCTCTGGCATTGGCGAGCGATCTCAAGACGCTTCGGAAGCAGAACCGCGGCTTAGCGCACCGCGGCGGGGTGAGGTCTGGGTCGCGTGCCGCTTTGGGAGCGACTCGCGTGAATGAGCTTGTTTTCCAATGTCCTGAAATCAGTAATCAAATTGAGTACTCGCGCAGTTGTCTGTAAAAATGTTCCTAGCTTGAAACGGTTGAAATGGCCTACAACTTCCGTGAAAACCCAGTTTGGCGACACCCCCGCCGCCATTCATTTCTCGGAACCGCCCCGCGTTCGGATTCCACCGCAACCTTCGATATCCTCGTGCATGTCGCATGGGGATCGGGGTGGCAAGTGTTCTGCCGATTCGAGTAGCGGCTTTGAGTTCGATTCCGCGTCGCTTCTCCTCCCGTCTAGAAACGTGAGGTTTTGAGACGCGGGTCGGACTATTCGGCCAGTTCCTCCGTGTAAAGTGAGGACACAACGATCATGGATCTATCGCGCCGCGTCAATACGGACCCCCGTCGGGGCCTGCCTTCTGTTCATCGGCTGATCGAAGCCATGGCCTCAGGGCATCCCGAGATCCCCCGCTGGGCAGCCTCGGAAGCGGCACAGCGGCTGGTCGCGGCGGCTCGTCTGACACTGGATGCCCTGGCATCGGATCCGGATGCCCCAGAGGGAATCCCCCGAGGGGACGAGGCGTGGCTC
>CAWVXN010000173.1:0-6379 GCA_963933695.1 uncultured Myxococcales bacterium
TCAAACCCGAGGTCGACGATGGCGAGGTGCTGTCGATCCAAGGGGGGCGCCATCCCGTGGTCGAGGCGTTGCTGCGCCGGGGCAGTTCCGATGGATTCGTGCCCAACGACACCGAACTCGATTGTGAGGCCACAAGGATTCTACTGCTCACGGGACCCAATATGTCGGGAAAGAGCACATACCTCCGTCAGGTTGCGCTGATCGTTCTGCTCGCCCAGATCGGGAGTTTCGTTCCGGCGGACTCGGCCCGGATCGGAGTCGTCGATCGAATTTTTACCCGGGTGGGTGCATCGGATAGGCTTTCTCGGGGCGAGTCCACCTTCATGGTGGAAATGCGGGAGACCGCTGAGATCCTTCAACTGGCGTCCCGGCGGAGCCTGATCATTCTGGACGAAATCGGCCGAGGAACCAGTACCTTTGACGGCCTCTCTATTGCCTGGGCGGTGGCCGAGTATCTTCACGATACGCCGGGACTTGAAGCGCGCACTCTCTTCGCGACCCACTACCACGAGTTAATCGAATTGGGCCAGGCGAGGCCCCATATCGCCAACGCACATTTTGAAGTGCGTGAGTGGAAGGATGAGGTGATCTTTCTCCGGCGGCTAGTTCCAGGGGGGGCGAGCCGTTCCTACGGGATTCAGGTCGCCCGGCTCGCGGGCCTGCCAGGCGTGGTGATCCAACGAGCACATGAGGTCCTGGGTGACCTCGAAGCCGCTGCGGAGAGCCATCCCAAGGCATCGAGCAAGGACTCCCCGGGTCCCGCCCAGTTGGCATTGGCCCTGGGCGGAGGGGAAACCCGGCTAAATATTCGGCAGCGCCAGGTTCTGGACGAGTTGGCCAAGATCGACCCCGACAGCACGACGCCCTTGGAAGCGCTGGCGACCCTCGGTCAATGGCGGGAAGCATTGGAGGACGTTTGATGGCGGCGCGTTCCTCATTGGGCCCCAGGGCCGGTCGTGGCTTTCTTGCGCTGGTGTCCTTGGCCCTGCTGGGGGCGGATCGGCCGCCGGGGCTCGGTGATGTACGCGATGTGCGCACCTGGTCCTATCCGGATTACACCCGGGTGGTGGTTGAATTGACCCGGGATATTGGGCTCGAAGCGGATCCCACGATTCGGCTTCCCGCCAACCCAGGGGCGGATCGTCCCGAGCGCCTTTACATAGACCTGCCCGGGATCTGGGTGGGGCGCCGCTACGCCGACGGGGTGCCCGTGGGCGATGGACTTCTGCGCGGCGTTCGGCTGGGACAGAACACCCAAAACACCAGCCGCCTAGTCGTGGATCTGGAGAGCTACGACAGCCATCGGATGTTCACGCTTCGCTCCCCCGACCGGGTCGTGATCGATGTCTATGGCAAAGGGAAGAGAAAGCCGACGGAAAAATCCTCTAGGGGCGGGCCGGCAGGGAGTTCGCGGCTCTCCATGCAATCGCGCCGGCTCAATACCGTAGTCATTGACCCGGGCCACGGAGGCAAGGATCCGGGCGCGGTGGGCATCGGCGACGTGCATGAGAAGGACATCAACCTCAAGCTGGCGAAAATGCTGGCGAAGAGGCTTCGCGCCCGATCCTTCAAGGTCGTGATGACCCGAACCGATGATCGTTTCATTAATTTGGAAGGCCGAACCGCGTTCGCCGAATCCGAAGGAGGCGACATTTTTATTTCCATCCACGTCAACGCCTCTGAAAACAAAAACCTCCGCGGGATTGAGACGTACTACCTCGACGAGGAGCACGAGCGTCACAACGTCGAGGTGGCAGCTCGGGAGAACGGGGTACGCCCCAGCGAGGTGGATGCCCTGCAACGAACCCTCTCACGCCTGCGAGTCGCCGAGGCTTCAAAGCTCTCGCAGTCCCTGGCCAATTACGTTCATCGGGATCTCACCGAAGGCCTTGCCCAGACCTATGGTCAGGTGCCCGACTTGGGGGTCAAGAAGGGTCCGTTTTACGTCCTCTTCATGTCCAGCATGCCCGCGATCTTGGTAGAGACCGGTTTTCTGACCAACCCCAAAGACGCCAAACTCCTGAGCAGTGATCACTATCTCGACGTTATGGCCGCGCAAATTGCCGCGGGCCTCGGTCACTATCGGAATCGGGGCGACCAGCGAGCCCACCGCCTGGCCCCGGGTGGCCCAGACTCGCGGAGCCGTCTCTAATGACCGGACCGGTCATCGATGTCCGCCTGGCGGACCTCAACGCATTGGACCTCCCCCTGGCTCGGGCGGTGCCGGCGGCCGTGCGGACCTATCTGGAAGAGGGGCGGCGCTATCTCACAGAAGTACACCGGGAATCGAAGTCCGGCCGAGTGGTGAACGAGGCCAATTCCGACCTCACGGATCGACTGATCCGGAGACTCTTCGGACTCGTTGAGGAACTTATCATCGAGCAGGGAGGCGACCTCGAGTCCGGGGTTTCCGTGGTCGCAGTAGGGGGCTTCGCCCGCCGGGAGATGTCAATCCATTCGGATGTGGACCTCCTGATCCTGTATCGAAATGAGTTGACCCCCTACGTCACCACCGTTGCCGAACGCCTGCAGTATTGGCTCTGGGATGCGGGTTTGACCGTGGGGTGTGCCACTCGAACCATCGCCGATACCCTGGCCATGGGACGCGAGGACGTCACGGTGCGGACGACGGTTCTGACCGCCCGGTTCCTGTGTGGCGATGGAGAGTTCTTCCACGAATTCGCCGACACGATCCGCCGGGAACTGCTCAATGACGTCGTCGATTTCATTAGCGAGCAGGTCGAATTGCTACAGAAGAGACACCGGGCCTTCGGTGAATCCCTTTTTCTATTGCAGCCCAATGTCAAGGAGGGCGCGGGCGCCTTACGGGACTATCACGCCGCCTACTGGGTGGCGCGTGGGGCCCAACCCTCCCTGCGTAACGTGGATGATCTTCTTCATTTCGGTCTCCTCACCGAGAGCGAGATGACCGAGTTCCGCAATGCCCTGGACTTTATCTGGCGGGTTCGGAACGAGCTCCATCTGCGGGCGGGTCGTGCCAACGACCAGATGAATTTCGAAATTCAGGAGCATGTGGCCGAGGCCATTGGCTACGGGGCCATGGCGGACTTTGCCTTGGGTGAGAGCCAAAACGGGTCCGATCAGGGGTCGCTTGTCGAATCGCGATTCACGCCGGACAACCCCGATTTACCTGTCGAGCGCTTCATGCGCGACTACTACATCCACGCTCGAGTGATCAAGGCCCACTCGGAGTTGGTGATTGCCCAATGCTTAGCCCGGGCCGCGGGTGGGAGGGGCGAGGTTCAGGAGCGAGTGGAAGTGGAAGAGGGCTTCAACCTCGCTAACAATCGGCTTGAGATCCCCCATTCTGCCCATTTGCGCGAGCGACCGATTCGGATCCTCCTCGCGTTCGAGGTGGCCCAGAATCACGATGTTCCCCTCTCCCGTATGGCTCAGCGTTTTGTCCACGAGAATCTGGAACTTTTGGACGAAAAGCGGCGCGGCGACTCGGCTTTCTCGGCGTGCTTTATGCGAATTCTCAACGCCCGAAACCGGGTCATGCGGACCCTGATGATGATGAACGAGGTTGGCTTGCTGGCGGCTTTCATCCCAGAGTGGGAACACGTCGTATGCCGCTGGCAGCACGTGATCTATCACACCTACACGGTGGACGTGCACTCCATCTTTCTAGTCGAGGAACTGCGGCGTCTTTGGCGCGGGAAATATGCCCGGGCCATGCCCGAGTTGTCCGAGTTGATGCAAGAGGTGGACGATCGACCGGCACTTTATCTCGGGTGCCTGTTGCACGATATTGGAAAGGGTTTCGGGGGAGACCATTCGCAAAAGGGGGCAGTCCGGGCCGTCCGCTCCCTGGAACGACTGGGATTGAGCGAGGAGCGCACCATGCGGGTGCTTTTCGTCGTGGAGCACCACCTCCTGATGTCTCATCTGGCCCAGAGTCGTGATCTCTCGGATTCGCGGCTGATTCTCGAACTCGCGCAACTCTGCGGGGACCGGGTCAATCTACGCAATCTCTATCTCGCGACCTTTGCCGATATCCGCGCCTCATCCCGTGATGCATGGACGGACTGGAAGGGCCAACTGTTGCGGGAACTCTTTGAGCGGGCGGCCGAGATGCTCGAGACAGGGGCCGACAATCCGGACAAGGCCATGGAGTTGATCGAGGCTCGGGTAGAGGTCCGTCGGGAGGGTGCCCGGGAGGAGTTGACCCGGCAGGGCGTTGGCCAGGAGAAGGTGGACGGATTTTTTGAGGCAATGCCCCGCCGCTATTTCATCGGACACACCCCGAAGCAGATCGCCCGGCACGCAAAGGTGGTCCTTCGGCACGCCGAGGAGCGTGTGCCCTCCACGGGTTTTCGGGAGATGCGCGGCGGCTTCACCGAGTTCATTCTTTGTACGGCCGATGCCCACGGTCTCTATTCCGATGTGGCGGGCACACTGTCGGCGCACGGCTTCAACATTCTGGGCTCCAACGTCTACACCAGTCGAATGGGCCTGGCCCTGGAGATCTATCGCTTGACGTCTCCTCCAGGAGGCCCCGAGGAGCGGGAGATGGCCTTGGGGGAGTTTGAGCAGAGCCTGTGCGGTGTGCTCGGGGGTGAACTCTCGGTCGAGGGACTGGTGCGCCAGGGCCGGCTTCCTCTGGGCGGTCCGACGCTCCCCGCTCGCAAACCCCCTCGCGTGATGATCTCAAACACCGAAAGCGATTTTTATACCCTGGTGGATGTGATTGCCGACGATCGGATCGGGCTGCTCTACGACGTAACGCGTTGTCTCGGCGAGCACGGTCTGGAGATCTATATTTCCAAGGCCGCAACCATCAAGGACCAGGTGACCGACACCTTCTACCTCAAGGGTCCCGATGGGCGAAAACTGCGCGATCCCGACACCCTTGAGCGTCTCGAAGAGGACCTTCTTGGGGCGGCGAAACTCGACGATGACGCCGATCAATCGGGTTCGGGTCGGAGGCCGAGACAATGAAATCGGTGGCGACATCGTGGAGCGGCGCCCCCGTCGACATGGATGGTCTGCGCGATCGCTACCTGAATTATGCTCGACTCGAGCAGGGCCTGGCCAAGAAGACCATCGAGGCCTACGCGAGTGACCTGATGCGCTTCATCCGATACCTGGAGACGCTCGGTATCACCGAACCCCGGCAACTGACCCGGATCTGCGTTCTGGGTTTTATCGAGCAATTGGCCGAAGAAGGCCTAGTCGCCAGGAGTCGGGCTCGAACCCTCTCGGCTCTTCGGCGGATGATCGCCTTCGCGGCGGCGCATCACTGGCTTGAGTCGGATCCCTTCGAAGCCATTTCCACACCTCGGCAGGGACTTGCCCTACCGAAAGTACTTCGCACCGACGAAACCGAAGCACTGCTCGCGGCGGTGGATACGAGTACACCCCTGGGCCTTCGCGATCGAGCCATGATTGAACTGCTTTATGGGTCGGGGCTTCGCGTCAGCGAACTGGTCGGGCTCCCTCTTTCGGGCTTCGATATACGGGCGGGCCTACTGCGGGTCGTGGGCAAGGGAAACAAGGAGAGGGTGGTTCCGGTGGGGGAGTCCGCATCGGCGGCTATCCAAGCGTACCTGCTCGAAGGGCGCCCCCTCTTGCTGGGGAATCATCCGGACCGGGATCGGGCTATTTTCCTCAGTCGTCGTCGATCCTCGATGACCCGCCAGAATTTTTTCCTGATGCTGCGCAAACTCGCCCGAGTGGCCGGAATTCCCCAGGAACGGGTGTCACCCCACGTGCTCAGGCATGCCTTCGCAACGGATCTTCTCGAAGGGGGGGCCGACTTGCGCTCGATCCAGGCCATGCTGGGTCATTCCGATCTTGCGACCACCCAGATCTATACCCACGTCAGCCGGGGGCGTCTGCGCGAAACCGTTGAGGAGCGCCATCCCAGGGGAAGCGGAAAGCCGAGGGGGCGATGAGGTCTTCCCTGTCGTTGAATCAAGTTCTGGGAAGCCTGCCTCCCGCCTGCCTGCCCCTGGTGCAGTCCCTGAGCGAAGAAGCCAGGGCCGGTGGAGGCGCACTCTATCTGGTGGGGGGGCCGGTTCGTGACATCCTGCTTGAGCGACCCATTCGCGATGTCGACCTGCTGGTGGTACCCGGCAAGCATGCCTTGCGTATCGCCCAGGCGGCCGCGCCCCCAGAGGCTCGCGTGGTGGAATTCGGTCGCTTCGGCACTCTCCGGATCGAAACCGCGGAGTGGGCGGTTGATCTGGCGGGGGCACGAGCGGAATCCTACGCCCGGCCCGCGGCGCTGCCCACGGTGCGCCCCGGATCTCTCGAGGAGGACCTACTGCGCAGAGATTTTTCGGTGAATGCCTTGGCGCTGGCGCTGCCTTCCGAGTCGGAGCAGGGCCCCCTGGAAGTGCTGGACATATGCAAC
>CAWVXN010000174.1:0-6340 GCA_963933695.1 uncultured Myxococcales bacterium
GGGCTCGCGCCTGGTCGGCGGTCTCGCCGATTTGCTCGGGTGTGCGCGCGGCGCAGACGACGTTCGCGCCGACTTCGGCAAACGCCAGGGCGCAGCCCTGACCGATTCCGCGGCCTGCGCCGGTGACCAGGGCGACTTTGCCATCGAGTTTGAACCGGTCCATCAACATCGCGATCCTTCCCTTCTTCCATCGACCGCGAAGGCGTCTTCGCGGGTCGGGGGCCGGAGTTCCATCCGGGGAAGCAGGCTAACAGATCGGCTCAGGAAAATTGCGACAGTGAGGACTGGATCATGGCTCCCGTGCCTTGGTCGGGCTCCGGGGAAATCCCGAACCCGGGGGCCGGGCGGCAGATGAACTCCGGGACTCTGAATGGCGACGGTCTCAGTCGCGGGGGTTCGAGCCCTCTTCGGGAGGCTCGGAAGTGAGGGCGGCGGCCTTGGCTCGGTCCTCCTGCCATTCTCCCCAACCCTTGTAGCCGAACCATGCGCTCAGGATCAAGAGCAGCCCGAAGCCGTATCGGTTGAAGGTTTGGTGCTCGACCATGTCCGGGTCGGCGTTTATCCACCCGTCGTATCCGAACCAGACCACCCCAGCGACGAGTAGGATGGGAAGGAAAAGAGGGTGGTCGAAGGGAGTCGGCGGCGGACCGGGCTCCGTGGGCTCCTTGGGATTTTTCTGATTTTGCTCTTCGGTCATGGCTGGACAATAACAAGTTCGTTTCGCGAGGGGGCGTACTTGGCGTCTGAATCTGACTTGACCCGGCCCGGTCTCGGGGCGATGGTTGGGAGGTGGCAGCCAAGCAACAGTCGGAGGGGCGGGGGAGTAACTACATCACGCCCGAGGGATACGAACGCCTCCGGCTCGAGCACCATGAGTTGTGGAAAGACGAGCGCCCTCTTGTGACCCATCAGGTTTCCGTGGCGGCAGCCCTGGGCGATCGCTCGGAGAACGCCGACTACATCTACGGAAAGAAGCGCCTGCGCGAGATAGACGGCCGGCTGCGTTTCCTGGAGAAGCGAATGGAGGCGCTTCAAGTTGTTCCCCCCGACCCCGCGAGAGAGGGGGACCGAATCTTTTTTGGCGCCTGGGTCACCCTTGAAGAGGAATCCGGGGATCGGGTGCGTTACCGCGTGGTGGGCCCGGACGAATCGGACCCGGGAAATGGGCTGATCAGCATGGACTCACCCGTGGGCCAAGGATTGCTGGGCAAGAGCGTGGGCGATGAAGTGACGGTACGCCGGCCCAAGGGGGGGATCGACTACGAAATCGTCACCGTGGAATACGAGTCCCCGTCCGACACGCCCTAGTCGGGACGCGGAGGGTGACTCGGAATCGATCGAGATCCCCGCCGGCTTGAGGATCAGCCCTCGATGCCGGGAAGTGAGGCTTGGGTGGAACGCTCGAGGGGGGTGACAAGCCCTGCGGACATGATGACCTTGAAGCCGTCTTCGACGCTGAGATCCAGCTCCCGTGTGTCACTCTCGGGCACCAGTAGATAGAAGCCCGAGGTCGGGTTCGGCGTCGTGGGGATGAAGCAGTTGAGCATGGATTCGCCATCGAAGGCTCGGGCTACCGGCCCCCGAACGGCTCCCGTTACGAATGCGATACCCCATATGCCGCGCCGGGGATATTCGACCAAGACAACGCGACTGAAACTTTGCGGTGAAGTGGAACTTGAAAAGATTGCTTCGAAGAGTTGTTTGACACCGTAATAGATGCTCCTCGCGATGGGGACGCGGTTCAGGAGCCGCTCACCTACGCGCAGGAGTTCGTTTCCGAAGAGGTGCCGGACCACGACCCCGGCTAGGAGGATCACTCCAAAAGTGAAGATCGCTCCCACCAGGGGCGGCAAGTCGGCGGGTTCATCGAGTTGCGGTCCCAGCGCCGCGATGACCTGGGGGAGCAAAAGGTTGTCGAGTTTCTGGATGATCCAGACAATCGCCCAGAGCGTGATGCCAATCGGCGCGAAGGCCAGGAGGCCCGCCATGAAGTAGCGCCGGATGGCGGCGCGAAGGTGACTCCAAAATTTTTTCATGGCGGATATTGTTTTCCGATCAGGGGTTCATCGTACTCAAGGTCATCATACTTAAGGTCATCGTACTCAAGGTCATCGCAGAAAGGTCACCGAAGAAGAAGGTCGCAGATATCCCGTACTTTGCGGACCCAGCGACCCAGATGGTTGTCGCCCACGCGCCGTCGGGCTGCCATGGAGAGGCGCCTTTCGAGGACATGGCGGGTCAGTTTGGGGCCTTGGGCGGGCTGGGCGTTTGGGTCGATGGCGGCGAGTTCGGCGGCCAGGGTTTTACGAGCAAACCCCCAGGTCTCGAGGTCTTGGTCATCGAGTCGTGACAGAATCTGCCTGGACTGTTCTACTCGTTCGGGCCGACCCGCCAGCTGTCCGGCCCATTTTCCCAGGGAGTCGGTCACCGGCCGACTTTGGCCAGCCACCGTCATGGGATCCCCCAGGCCGCGTGAGGCCGATGACTGGGGACTCGATTTTCCGTAGTCCACCATGCCCGGCTCAAACTCCAGATCGGCCAGGGCGCAGAAATTCCGCATGTGGGTCTCGGGTTCGGCGACGAGTTCCTCGTAGCGCATGGCCAGCATTCGCCGAGGAGGATCCCGGAGAAAGCGCCCTAGAGCCGGAACGTAGCGTTCGAGAATGGGATTGTGTCCGTGCGCCATGGCGTGATCACCATCGTAGAAGGAGTCGATGACCGAGGACCAGATTGCCATCGGATGCCGGGTCAATACGACGTAACGCGCGTCGGGATAGAGGCGCGTGATGAAGTCGAGGACCAGGCCATAGGCCGGTGTCTTGTCCAGCAGGTATCGGCATTTGGAGCCGGCAAGCAGACCGCTATAGAGGGCGTCGCTGTAACTGCGAAGGGCCTCGAGATACGTGGTCTCGCCCTCGGGGAGGTTGGGCACAAGTTCTCGGATGCCCAGCTGGCTGATGATGGGGTCATAGGGCGCCTCGCTCACGCGTTCGTAATATCCCAGGTGCGCCATGGGGGTCAGGATGTGGGGCTCCGCGGGGGCGTGGATACTCGAATGGGCGCCCAGCATGCGGTTGAGCAGGGTCGATCCCGAACGCGGCGCTGCGATTATAAAGAGAAGTTGATCTTGCAAGGTCTATGCTTTCCCAGGTATGGGCGTCGGCCCGGTTCCATCGATTCCAGGGCTGAGTCTAACAGGCCGACTCGCTCAGAGCCTGATCTTGGCGATGGGCGCGGGTTGGATGAAATCTTTTCGGCCCCGGCGTTCGCGCCCACGGGCGCGGTAAGCTGCCGGGTCAAGGCGAAGGAATAGGGGAGCGGGCATGGACTGGAGTGAGCAGCGGGCAAGCCACGGGGACGCGTTGTGAGTTCGGATGCCAGCCCGGCGGATCCGCCGCCCCGTGCACTCTCGGACCGCATCAAATCCCTGGCCCTGGCCCTGGGGTTCGACCGTGCGGGGATCTGCTCGGCGGCGCCCAGCGCCGAAACCCGTTTCGTGCGTGAGTGGGTACGCCGGGGGCACGCCGCGGCCATGGGGTATATCGAGCGTCGGGTAGACGAGCGCGAGGATCCGTCTCGACTGATGCCCGGGATTCAATGTTTCATCGTCGTGGGCCTTGCTCACGATCCGCCCGCCGGGCCTCCCGAAGCGACGGGGGAGGAGACGGGTTCGAGTCCGATTCGGATTGCCAGCTACGTGGGCAAGGAGGACTACCACGATGTCATGCTCGAGCCCCTGCGTGCCCTGGCCACTGGGGTGGAGGCACTCGCTCCCGGCCCCGTGGAAACCCGTTGCTACGTCGATACCGGCCCGGTGCTCGAGCGCGTCTTTGCGGCTCGGGCCGGGTTGGGCTGGCAGGGAAAAAATACCTGTCTGATCGATCGGGAATTGGGCTCGCGAATGTTACTGGGCGTGGTGCTTTGTAGTCTCGACTTGGTTCACGACGTTCCCGAGCCCGATCACTGTGGGACCTGTCGTGCCTGCCTCGACGCGTGTCCCACTAATGCGTTCGAGGAACCCTACGTGCTGGACGCCCGAAAATGCATTTCGTACAACACGATTGAGTCCCGAGAAGGGATTGATCCGCTCCTGCGTGCCGAGCACGGAGACTGGGCCTTCGGCTGCGATATTTGTCAGGACGTGTGCCCCTGGAATCGCAAGCGGGAAGCGGGCGATCTGCCCGACCCCATGGGCCTGCGGGCTCGATTGGCTCCGGATCCCCAGTGGGTCCGGGCCGAACTGCGCTGGGTCCTGTCGCTGGACGAGGAGGCCTGGCGCGCGGCGACTCGGGGCAGCGCCCTTCGGCGATCGCGCTACCGGGGACTCATGCGGAATGCCCTGGTGGCTGCGGGCAATAGCGGCGATACCGGTCTGGTCGCGCTGGTCGAGGGATTCGCATCGGGGGAGGACGCGATGCTGGCCGAACACGCACGCTGGGCTCTCGCGCGCCTGTAAGGATTACCCGGGTTTTTGCGCTGCCAGCCGGGCGCATCCGTTCTCCGGGTCCTCCGCGTAGGCCAGAGTGCGCAGACCCGGGAAGAGTTCGGATAATTCTCCCTCGGCGAGCATGAACGCGGGGTTGCTGGGGCCACCTGGGCGCTCGGCCTGGACCCGGGTAAACGTTTCATAAAGGAGAAGCCCGCCCGGGGCGAGGAGGTTGACGATTCCCGACGCCAGCGGGCGAAAAAGGAAGCGAAAGACGAGGACGGCACCGCAGGACCCGGGCGCGAGGGGCAGGGCGGAGCCAGCCGCTTCGAGGTCCGCCCGGACACAGCTCACGGGCAGCGTGGAGGTTTGGGCTCGATTTTGGAGTTCGCCCAGAAAGTCGGAGTTTCGGTCTACCGCCACCACGGGTAGCCCCCAACCGGCAGTCGCCATTGCATGCCGGCCACGTCCGCAGGCGAGATCCGCCACTGGGCCTAAGCGGGCGCTGGCGAACAACGCCTCGCGATAAGCGGAAAAGTGCGCAGAAACCGGTGCGAGTGCGGAGGCTGGAGAGTTCGAGGTCACGGTCTTTGCGCGAGGACTTCCGCCAGTAGCCCGGGCCAGTCCGTTACTAGACCGTCGACGCCGAGATCGAGGAGTTCCGTCATGTGTTCAGGGCTATTGATGGTCCAGACGTGCACCTGCACCCCGTGCGCGTGGCAATGATCGATCAAGCCCGGGGTCACCAGGCGCTCGGCACCAAAGAAAAAAGGGATTTGGATCGCCATGCAGTCGCTGGAATGCGGCTGGCCGTCCTGGGCCGCCTTCACGATTTCGACGATGTCCCCGAGGCTCGCCCCCAGGGCCGGCCGGATGCCTGTGCGGGCAATGGTCTGGCGAATCTGTGCCTGAATGGCATTGTCCCCCGCGACCACCAGGGTTCGGTCGGCCCGTTCGAAATCGGCAATCAAGGAGAGAACGGAGCCCACAAGGTCGCGATCAGCGGCCTTGATTTCGATGTTGAAGGAAGTCTGGGGAAAATCGGTGAACGCCTGGTGCAGGCTTGGAACGCGAATCCCCTGGTTTCGGTAATCGGCCTTGCCGGTTTCGGGGCACACGAAGTGGTAGCCCGCGTCGAGGGTCTGGAGTTCGGAAAACTTAATTGCCCCCACGGCGCCGCGACCATCGGTGGTGCGGTCCAGGTCGGGATCGTGGATCACCACGGGAACGCCATCTCGGCTGACATGAACGTCGCATTCGATCATGTGCGCGCCGTCCTTCAGGCCCCGGTCAAAGGCCATCAGTGTGTTCTCGGGAACGGCGCCGGCCGCGCCTCGGTGTCCCAGAATGAGGGGGGTTGGCGCATCGAAGTAGGGGTGAGTCATTGGCCCTAGGGTATCATGTCCTCGGCCATCGCCGAGGGGATTGAGGATGCAATCGCGCCCACTTCGGCCCCCGGTCCAGGGCCGGGGATTCCGGCCCGGCATCGAGGAAAGGGAGGTCCCGAGTCCATGCGTGCCGTATTGCAGCGGGTCAGCGAAGCCGCCGTCGACGTCGGTCCGGAGCGGGTTGCCGAGATGGGCGCCGGTCTCCTGGCCTTGGTCGCAGTGGCGGAGGACGATACCCATGAGGACGCCGTGAAACTCGCCCGTAAGATCGTGCAACTTCGTGTTTTTAATGACGACGAGATGCGCATGAACCACTCGCTGCTCGACGTGGGGGGAAGCTTGGCCGTTGTGTCTCAGTTCACGCTCTTTGGGGATTGTCGCAACGGGCGCCGGCCTTTCTACGGGGATGCCGCCCGGCCCGAGCACGCGGCGCCTCTGGTGGACCGCGTGGCCGAAGAGGCACGCCGACTGGGATGTCCGGTAGTGACGGGACGGTTCCAGGCACAGATGGCCGTATCCCTGGTGA
>CAWVXN010000175.1:0-6314 GCA_963933695.1 uncultured Myxococcales bacterium
CGCCGCAGTCTTCGGAGGTGAACGTTCCTGGTCCCCTGCGCATCCGCGCTTTGACGGCTTTTGGGCCCGGGTCGCCGAAGCGGGAATTACCACAGTGATCCACGCCGGGGACAGCGGCTACTCCTCCCAGGGCTATGCCGATGATGCCTTTAGCGCGGATTTCTCCGGACAGGGCTTTGGCCCCTCGGTCAGGGCCTGGGGCATGGAGAGGGCCGCCCAGGATTTCCTCGCCACGCTGATTTTCGACCGGCTCTTTGAGCGCTTTCCCCGGCTTCGGGTGGCCTCGGTGGAGAACGGTTCGGGTTTCCTGCCCGATCTCTTTCGCAAATTGCAGTCTGCGGGCAATAAGAGTCGCGGCTACTTCAAGGAAGATCCCCTGGAGATCTTCAAGCACCACGTGTGGATCAATCCGTTTTGGGAAGACGACGTCCACGAAATACTGGGATTCATGGGTCCCGAACGGGTCATATTTGGTTCGGATTGGCCGCATATCGAGGGCATGCCAGCCCCTCTGGACTATCTGACTGAACTCGAAGGTCTGGATGCCGAAACCGTGCGGCGGGTGGTTCTCGACAATGTTCGTTCATTGAATACACCGCTGGGGTGAAGGCGACGCGAGCGAGCAGCGTATTATTCGGATCTGTAGGCTCTCGATCTTCTGCCGGAAACCTGGCGATGGGGCCGGGCCGAGAAGAGAATCGACTGGATCGCTTCTTGGCCCATTTCGGGTCGACCCATAACGGAAAGGCGAGGCCGCTTTGACGACACCTTCCATTCTGCCCGAGGCGTCCAAGGGCCATGGCTGGTGGCCCTACCTGGGGCCCTACCTCGTATTCATGGGGGCTGTGGAAGTGGCCGGCCGCCTCCCGAGTGGGAGCGAAGGCTTGCTCTTGGTCCTCAAGCCCTTGGCCCCGCTCCTGGTCATTCTCTACCACTGGCAAAAAGGCGCCTACCCCGAACTGCGAAATCAGGGGTTGACTCTCTCGGGGGCGAGCCAGGACATACTCGTGGGTCTCGCGCTCACGGGAATTTGGCTCGTTCCCTATGTATTCTTCGATGGCCTACGACTGGAGGACCCGGATCCAGGCAGCTGGATACCGGACATCCTCCGAGCCGACACCACAGACCCATTCGACCCCGGGATGCTCGGTTCCGGGAATGTAATGTGGGTTCTGGCGGCTCGGATGTTTGGCTACGCCCTGGTCACGCCTCTCTTCGAGGAGCTCTTTATTCGCAGCTTCGTGATGCGCTATTCCGAGGTGTATTGGGAGCGGGGCGATTTCCGGAACGTTCCCCTGGCCCACTACACTCTGCGAAGCTTCTTGGCGACAACGATTATATTCAGCATCGGGCATGTACCCTGGGAGTGGTGGGTCGCGGTTCCCTGGATCGTCCTCTCGAATCTCTGGTTCTACCGAAGGCGAAATCTCTGGGCGCTTATCTTG
Source organism: uncultured Myxococcales bacterium (assembly GCA_963933695.1). Classification (GTDB taxonomy): domain Bacteria; phylum Myxococcota_A; class UBA9160; order UBA9160; family UBA4427; genus JAZXM01. The sequence continues at coordinate 1,446 of CAWVXN010000175.1, forward strand.
GTCCATGGGGTGACCAATGCGAGCTTGCTCTTGCTCGCGATCTTCGGAGGCGAACTCTTCCGAGACGGTCTGGGTCGGCCGCTGTCGCTCTGGTTCTTCGTCTGAGAGCCTGAGAGCGGGGCTCAGGCCGATCCGCGGTGGCCCAGACGGATGCGGCGAGCCATCTCGGTGATTTCCATCAGACCCTTCTGCACCGCGTCCTTCATCTGGCCTGGGCAGAAGGCAGAGACCTTTTGTGTCAACCGGGCGAGTTCGGGATAGCCCATCCGGTCCGCCTGCCCCGAGAGGATCGCAGCACGCTCCTCGAGTCCTTCGAAATCCGAGTTCTGTTCGTCGTCCTGGAGTAAATCGACTTGTTCCGCGAGTCCGATCACGAACTCATGGATCGATTCGTCCAGTTCGGAACACGCTTGGAGGACGGAGTAGACGGGACGTCGGAGAGGGTTATCCATACCCTATCTATCGGAGGGCGCTGACTCGGACTGTAACCCGAATTGAGCGCCCGCTGTCCAGTGGATGGGCCGTCTATCTGGCCACGAATGCAGGATCGAAAAGAGGCAGAATAATCCGGTCGCCCTGGGAAGATTCCGCTGTCAGCAAAAGCTTCCGTTCACTTGAAAAATCGGCCAGCTCCCGGGCCGGATCGGTGGCTGGAAAAATCAACGAGAGGGTCAAGCTGCCGCCGCGGAAATCGACCAAGCGGGCCTTGGCCGAAGGAGAGGCGACTTCCTGAAGGCTAAGAACTCCCTCGGAAATTAGATAGGTGAAGCCCTTATCCTGCTTCAGGGCGCGTTTGAAGTCACGCCGTGCGGTTTCGGGGTGGCGGTGGCCAGACCGCCGCAGTTCTAGCTTACCCACGATATTGGGCACGCCTGCTCCTGTGGCGTCCATGCAGCGCGTAGCTGTCCCCGGCTGGATATCGACGAATTCTACGGTGGTCACAGGATCGCGACCCGGCAAGGGCCTTGATTGAACAAGAACCCGCCGCACGCCACGGGTGAGTTTCCCGTCCAAGTCGCACATCAGGGGCGCGCGAAAGCTGCCCGCGCCCCACTGGGCCACCAAATCATTGAGCGTCGGGCCAGTTTGCGCATGGGAAGCCGCAGCCCAGAGGCAGGAGGCCAGCAGCATAAGCGCACCCACGGTGAGTCCATGGAGGCGGATTCTCGGCTTGGCGATGACGATTTCGACGGGGCAAGCCATTGCAGTCCGGCTCAGGGGTCGCCCAACAGATCGTCAAAATAGTCAATGGTCCGGGCCAGACCGTCGCGAAGGGGAACGAGGGGTTCCCAGTCGAGATCCTTCTGGGCCCGAGTGATATCCGGCCGGCGACGGGTGGGATCGTCCGGGGGCAGTTCCTTGAAATCCAGGAGCGAAGCCGACCCCGTCAGCTCGATCACCAACTCCGCCAACTCAAGCATGGTGAACTCTCCGGGGTTTCCCAGGTTAATCGGCCCCGTGACCTCTGCTGGGCTGTTCATGAGGCGGATAAGCCCATCCACGAGGTCGTCGACGTAACAGAAGCTCCGGGTCTGGGATCCGTCGCCGAAGATAGTCAGAGGGTTTCCCCGGAGTGCCTGAACGATGAAGTTGGAGACGACCCGGCCATCGTTGGCATCCATCCTGGGTCCATAGGTATTAAAAATTCGAGCCACCTTGATCTCGAGGGCCAGCTGTCGGTGGTAGTCGAAGAAAAGTGTTTCCGCGCAGCGCTTGCCTTCGTCGTAGCACGAGCGGGGGCCAATGGGGTTCACGTTGCCCCAGTAGTCCTCGGTTTGAGGATGCACTGCGGGATCGCCGTAGACTTCACTGGTGGAAGCTTGGAGGATCGGAATATTCAGCCTCTTGGCGAGACCCAACATATTGATGGCGCCATGAACGCTGGTCTTGGTTGTCTGAATCGGGTCATGCTGGTACTTGGGGGGCGAGGCCGGACATGCCAGATTGAAAAGTTGGTCGACCTCGAGGTAGAGAGGGAACGTAACGTCGTGTCGAATCGCTTCGAATTCCGGGTTGTCGTGAAAAGTGCGAAAATTGCGCTTGGTTCCGGTGTAATAGTTGTCCACCGAAATGACCGAGTGCCCCTTTGCCAGGAGTTGCTCGCAAAGATGGGAGCCTAGAAATCCGGCTCCTCCGGTGACTAGGACTCGTTGCTGGTCGTAGGGCTCTGTGGGCATTAGGGCTCCGGGATCGCGTTGGATCTAGTTAATAAGTCGGAGGACAGGGTGGTGATGCCGGTGCTCCGCATCGATGGGGCTCGGTTCCTCGGGTTTTTCCCGGATTCGAGATGAGTAGCAGTTGTTCTCAGGTGCATCATCGGTGACTACGCGCGGATTCCTTGATCCGAAAGTCCGGCCAACCCTTTCGAAATATTCCCTGAGCCCGGAGGCAGAATCAGGGGGGCCGCTATAGAGGATCCACGATTCCCAGCCGGCGCGCTTGGGACGAAGAGAAGCGTGTTTTCGGATCGTATTTCTCTTTCACAGCGCGAAACTCGCTGAGTCGGGGGTACATGGCGCGGAAATCCTCCGGGCCGAGGGTGCTGTCCTTGGCCAAATAGACCCGGCCCCCATGGTTGACCACCGTGTGGTCTAGGGCCTTGAGCAGGGCCAGGAGGTCGCTGCCGGTATTCGGGAAGTCCAGGGCCAGGGAGACCCCTTCAATGGGAAACGAGAGCGGGGCGGCGTTTGCCGGGCCGGTGCTCTTCAGCACCGCCATAAAGGATCCGTGTCCCGCGGCGGTTGTGCGCTCCAGGATCTCAGTGAGGCCCTGCCGCGCGCTCTCACGGGGCAGCACGACCTGATACTGCAGGACCCCTCTTCGCCCGTAAATTCGATTCCAGTGGCCAACCCGGTCGAGGGGGTAGAAGTATCGATTGCAATGGGAGATCGCGTGTTTTTGACGGTGGGCGCGAAAGAAAGCCGTATTGAAGAGCTGCATGGTGAAGCGGTTGAGCACGGCGCTGGGCCAGTGAAAGGGCATATTCAGACTCAGCGGCCGTGCGTTCGCGTGGGGATTCGACCGGAATCGAGCGGGAAGGTCGCGAAGAAGCGCCGGGTTTGCGCGCAGCAGGACCGAGCGACCGAGAGAACGACCCCGGGCAAGACAGTCAATCCACGCCACCGCGTATTCGTAATCTCCATCACCGCCGGCGATTCTCTCGAGTGCATCATCCAGGTCCCGGCATCGTTCGGTGTGGGTTTTCACAAAAGCGGTTTCGGTCTTCCTCAATTGCAAACGAGCAGCGAGCACAACACCGGTCAACCCCATGCCTCCCAAGGTCGCCCAGAAGAGGTCGGAGTTATCCTGGCGCGAGCACGTCAGGATGGCGCCGGTGCCCGTGAGGATCCGAAAGTCCAGCAACTGACTGCTAATAGTTCCGTCCCGGTGATGGTTTTTGCCGTGGACATCGGCGGCAATCGCTCCTCCGACACTGATGTGCTTTGTCCCAGGCGTGATGGGAAGAAAAAATCCACGAGGAACCGCGCAATCGAGGATATCCGCGAGGCTGGCTGAGGCACCACACTCCAGGATGCCCGATTCGGCGTCGAGGTTGAGGATGGGATCCAGGCCCGACTGGAGGATCACGCCCCGGGCCTGATTGAGCGCCGCATCGCCATAGCTCCGTCCTTTGCCCCGAGAAATCAGGTCCGCCTGGGGTGCGCTGTGTACGATCTCTTGCAGTTCTTCCAGGTTCTGGGGTCGGTAGAGATCGCATGTTTGGACCGGATACTGGCCCCAGCCCGACAGTTGGGTCGGTATGAAGGCCGGGTGATCTACCACGTGGCTGCTGCCGCAATGATGATCAGGGCCAAGATGCCAGCGACATAGCTCCGGGGGTCTCGCGTTGCAAAGAGAACCGGGTCTTCATCGAGTTCGCCGCGCCGAGCAAGAAACCAAATTCGGGAAATCCAGTAGAACATGACTGGACACATCAGCCAGAGAAGTCCGGGCGTCCGGTAGAGGAGCCGAACATCGGCACTGCTGATAAACAGGCACAGCACGAGCACGGAGATCAAGCCGCAGGCAAGCCCCATGGCTTCAACCAACCCGAGATCCCCAACTTCATACGCCCTGCGCGGGATTGACCGACTGCCTTGGTTCCGGGCATGAGCCAGTTCGAGATAACGCTTGACGAACGCCAAGCTGAGGAAGAAGAAGGCCGAGAATGCCAGCAGCCAGGGGGAGACCAACACATCCGCGGCGAGGCCCCCTGTCAGAACCCGATGGGTATAGAGCCCAGCAAGGACCAGCACGTCCAGCAGGAGTGTTTGTTTCAAGTAGAACGAATAGGCAAAGGTCAGACCGACGTATACCCCGAGCATCAGGCCCACCTCGGGGCCGAGCCAGGCCAGACTGATCCATAAGGTGGTCAGGAGCAACACACTCACGAGACCGATCGCATAGGGAATCTGAAGCTGACCCGAGGCGATCGGCCGCCGACATTTACTGGGATGGCCTCGATCGCTCGGGAGATCGAGGATGTCATTCACGAGGTAACCCGCCGAGGCGACAAGGCAGAAAAGAATGAAGCAGAGCAGGGTTTCTTGGAGCCTGGAAGCATCATTGAGTTGGTGGGCAAGAAGGAGAGGGACAAAGACCAATATATTCTTCACCCATTGACGGGGTCGCATGGCCTCCAGAGCGGGGAGGGCCCAAGGCCGGGACTCTTCTTCAATGATTGTCGAATTGGGATGCCCGGAAAGGATTCGAGTGACTGCCGAACCGGTACCCAGCCCGATGGCCTCTTCGGCATCCTCCCAAATGGGAGCATCGGCTTTCGAATCGCCCACGTATGTGAAAGGGCCGGTTCCGATTTCCTCGCGAATGGCGCTGAGTTTCTCGCAGCCCTTCAGGTTGCGGCGGGCA
>CAWVXN010000176.1:0-6308 GCA_963933695.1 uncultured Myxococcales bacterium
CGTGCATCACTTGGGAGACGAAGCACGTCGACATCATTCCCTGGACCACAATATTCGGGAAGCCGAGTTTCAGGGCCTGCTCGCGGTTCGTGTGGTAGTTGGCCTCGGGACCCGAGAACATCCAGCAGCGCCGCTCGTCGATGGTCTTGTGAAATGAGACCAGGTCGGGCCCGGTCGCCGAGGGAAAGGGCGGGCGGGGTTGCTTCCGTTGTGCCGTTTCCTTATCGACGACGAACTGGTCCTTCTCTTTCGCGCCGCTGTCCTCGGGTAGAAAAGACTGGTGGGTACGGCTGCGGACCAGCAGGCGGGAATCCTCTTCGTCGAAGAGATCGGTCTCGTTCACAACGTAGAGTCGACCGCGTTTGTGATAGCGCTCGGTGATGGTGGAGACCGAACGCACGCGACTCCCCACCCGGATGGGGGAAAACATCTCCCAGTCCTGTTGGGCGTGGAGGTTCCCAAACAGGTTCTTGAGATACCAATCGCCGACAAAGGAGTAGCACTCGGAGTGATGGAGCAGGGGAGGGGCCCACTGGGCGTAATTGACGTGGGAATCATCCAGGGCCTGGCTGTAGAAATCGACCACCTCGGGTGTGATGTCGTAGGTGTTGCTGCCACAAAAACGACCGACGTGGGCCGGTTCACCGAGTAGATTGGTCATGGGCTCCTCCTCGCTCGGGGGATCGGAATCGTCGCCCGAGCCCCGATGCGATAGCGCGCCGAGGCGTGCATTGCCAAGAACACGCGGGGCGGTGCACTTGCGAAGACTTTGTCCCGATGCTCTCATGCGGGGTCGCCATGCGGCCCGGTGCAGTCCGGGCTTTCGGGTCAACCCCGGTGGGGAAGACTCCAGGAGGAGAGGGCTCGATGGAGGGCAGCGAGGATGGAGAAGGAACCCGGAACCCAGAGCAGCACGCTCTGTCCGATGCCACACGGAAGTTGATCGAGGCTGTGCGCTTGAGCACTGCATCGCCTGAGTCCCTGGCGCAAGCCCGGGCCCGGGTGGAGCAGGCACTGGAAGTTCTTGCTCCGCACACCCACAAGGGCCCCTACGCCCAGGCCGATTTATTGGGGGGGCTTGGCGAGTTCGAGCGAACTCAAGACCCCATGGAGCTCTTCCCATACAGCCCCTTGATCGGCAGGGGGAATCCCATTGCGCCGCCCATCGAGTTCACCCTGGAAGGGAACGAGGTCCACGGTCTTGGTCGCTTTGGGGCTCAGTACTGCGGGCCGCCGAACCACGTTCACGGGGGCGTGATCGCCGCGGTAATGGACGAGTTATTGGGGGCGGTGAACGTGGTGAATGATCTGGGGGCGATGACCGGAACCTTGACTATTCGCTACCGCCAGCCCACGCCCCTGTTCGAGGAGATCCGAATGCAGGGTCGGACCGCGGGCACCGAAGGCCGCAAGGTCTTTGCCGAGGGCCAGATGTGGCACGGTGATCGCTTATTGGCCGAGGCCGAGGGCATATTTATCCAGGTGCGCGACGATTTCCGGACGCGCCTGGGCTGGGCCCAGGGCTGATCTGAGCCGGAAGGGCTCGGTCGGGGTCCTTCCGGCGCTCCCAGCAAGCCCACCCCAGTAGGCCGAGCTCTGCTCTCAGTGCCTTGAGCAGGGTTTCCCATGCCTGTGATCCGATTCCAGGCTTTATTCCGACTCTCTTCCATGCAGGCCTCAGTGGTAACTGGGGGTCTGAGTAGGTCGGCAGGATGTTTCGGACTGAGCCGAGACCCCGCCGACCATCAGGAGAGAAAAGATGGTCTTCACGACGCGGAGCCGAGAATGGATTGACAATGCAACGCCCTTTTTCGTTTTAATTCTGGGGGTTGGCGTGATTGTTTCGATTGTTGGGGGAATGGCGCAATCCGCCCAGGCGGACCGTGACCGGGGTGACCGTGACTCGGATTCTCGCCGACGGGTAGAGCTACCCCAGGCGCTCACCGATGCAGATTTTCACCCGACCGGGCCCCAATTCGAGGAGAAGGTTGAACTTGGCCGGCTACTCATGTTCGACAAGGTACTCAGCGGCAACCGAAACATTGCCTGCGCGACGTGCCACCACCCGACGACCGGGACCGGCGACGGACTTGCGCTGCCGGTGGGCGAAGGCGGATTCGGCCTCGGGCCGGCTCGAGACACCAATGAAGGCGCACTTGCCCACGTTGAAGGGCGGGTTCCGCGAAACGCACCGCCGGTGTACAACCTGGCGGCGCGGGAGTTCACCGCGCTCTTTCACGATGGTCGGTTGGCCGTCGATTTTTCCGAGCCCTCGGGCTTTGTCAGTCCTGCTGGGGACCAGATGCCCGTGGGCTGTCACGTGGACCCCACACCGCCGTGCATCGAGAATATTCTTGCTGCCCAGGCTCTTTTTCCCGTGACCTCGGACCTGGAGATGGCGGGTCAAGCCCACGAAAATGCGGTGGGTGCGGCGGGCCAGGCGGGTGCGTTGGCGGGACCCGGGGGCGTATGGGACTTGTTGGCCCAGCGCCTGCGCGAGATCCCCGAGTATGTCGAACTCTTCAAGGCGGCGTTTCCCGCTCATGTCCGGACGGCCGAGGATGTCACCTACGTCGATGCCGCCAACGCGATCGGAGCCTTCGAGGCCGCGACCTGGCGAAGCGATCAAAGCGCCTTTGACCGCTATCTCCGGGGCGAGAAGGGCGCGCTCAGTCGAGACGAGAAGAGGGGTATGCGCCTGTTCTACGGGGACGCCGGCTGTGCGGGCTGTCACAGTGGATCGCTCCAGACCGATCAGGAATTTCATGCGGTCGGTATGCCGCAAATCGGGCCGGGCAAGGGGGATGGGGCCTCGGGCCAGGAAGATTTCGGCCGCTATCGCGTTACGGGCAGGGACGAAGACCTCTTTGCTTTCCGAACGCCGTCCTTGCGCAATGTGGCTGTTACGGGTCCCTGGGGCCATGCAGGGGCCCACAGCGATCTTCGTGAAGCTGTCGTGCACCACCTCGATGTAGCCGGAGGCCTGCGCGGTTACGGGTTTGATGCCCGGCTGGCATTGGACGCCGACCAGGCTTCCACCGATTACCACGTGATGGAGAGTCCGCCCCTGGTGGATGCCTTGATCGAGGAATGCGAGGTCGATGCAATAGAGCTTTCTGAGAAGGAAGTCGATCGGCTGATGGATTTTCTCTTCGCGTTGACGGATATGCGAGTACTGACCGACCGCTCGGAGATTCCTTTTCGCGTTCCCAGCGGTCTGGCGGTTGCGGATTGACGGAAGCGGTCAGCCGAGGGTTCGGATGGTCTCCAAGAGCCAACGTGAAACCAAGATAAACCCAAGATAAACCCAAGATAAATCCAATGAACGTCCAGAAGGAGAAGGTCAAGATGCGCGGAATCAAGCGAGTGATGTCGAGTCTGTTTCTATCTCTTTTGCTGATCGGGGGCGGGGCCGCGATGGCGGACGACGATGACCGTCAAGCTTTTGTTCGGTTGTCTGCAGAAACGCCGAGTGGTTCGGGCAATAGCGTGCGAGATGATTGTGGGGGAGATTTCTCGAGAGCCCGGGCTTCGCTGCGCTGGGATCAGGAGGACGGCGAGACTCGGTTGAGAATTCATCTGAATCATGGCCGCCCCAATACCCTGTATACGGTTTGGCTACGGCAAAAGGGCAATGATCGCGACGGCTGGGGATTCGGGGGAAGCCCGGTCACCGGAGGGGGTTCAACGGCGCTGGCGCCTTCCGAGGCACTGGAGTCCCTGGTGACCGCGACCGGACCGGGAAACGGGAGTCCAGATCCGGCCAACGGTTTCTGGACAAATGACAGGGGCCGTGGGCGCCTCGTCCTGAATCTCGACTTCGCCTTTCCGGGAGGTGCGTATCCGTTCCATCGCGCCGATTTATCTGTGGCGTCCCTGGATCGACTGGCGTCCCTCTTCCCCGACTATCGGCTGATCCCCATGGCCATCGTCGACGCGCGCGAGATCGATGCGCCCTTCACCCTGAGGATTGCGTCCCACTGCACGGACGACCTTTCACACGGGCTGACCCCGGGCAATCGGGAGGGCTGGTTCGACTGGCCGCAATAAGTCGAGGCAAGTGACTTCAAACGGTCCGCATACCCGGCGTCGGGGAATCTCAGACCCCGGCGAGAGGGCAGCGGACTTCGCCCGGGGAGGCTTGCCTCCCCGGGCTTTTGTTCGGCTCTTCGCCCCTTCTCAAGGCCGCAATCGGGGCAGCACCTTGTCGACCAGAAGTTCAAGGCTGGGCCACGCCAAATCCGGAGGGATCCCGCCGCAGAGGGGGTGGCTGACCCAGATTCCCTTGGCGCGGATATGCGCCTCGGCTTGGTCGGGGGTGAGAATTCGGTAGATGCCCTCGGCAGCCCGGAGTTCTTCCACGTTTTCCGCCCACTGGCCCGTCTTGCGAGCGCTCTCTTCCCCCATCCAGCGGCCGTAGAGATTGGCATCGTGCAGCAGGTAGGGTCCGATTTCTGACCAGGTGCGGTCGGGGTCCTCGCTGACGAAGCCCGCCGTGATGGCGCCGGGCTCGGGATTGACGAAGAACCCGGGTGTCTGCTCCGCTTCGCGGCAAGCCTCGAGGTAGATCCTCTCGAGATCGCGATTGATTCCGCCGGCGATCATTCCGAGTCCGAATCGAGCCGCGCGTCGGGCGACGACTTCGCTGTTTCCTCCCATGAGCAGGGCCGGGCCACCCGGGGTGTGGGGTACGGGGGTGACGTGCACCGCGCGCCCTTCGAATTCAAAGGGCTCGCCCTTCCACGCCTGGCGCAGGGCTTCGATGGAAGCTTCCATGCGTCGACCTCGGCCTGGAAAGGATCGGCCAAACATCGCGTATTCTTCGGGCCGGTAGCCCACGGCGAGGACATAGGAAACCCGGCCCCCACTGACGATATCCAGCACTGCCATTTCTTCGGCGAGACGAATGGGGTCGTGGAGAGGGAGCACGAGGGCCGCGACTTGGAGAGCCACGCTCCGCGTGCGCCCCGCCATGGCGCTGGCGAGCAGGAGGGGGGAGGGCAGGTAGCCGTCCTCGCTTCCATGGTGTTCGGAAAGAACCAGTTGGACGCAACCCTTGTCCTCGCCCCAGGCCGCCATGTCCAGTGCTGCGGCGTAGAGTTCGGTGGTACTCGCCGGGCCGAACTCAGGGGCGCGCATGTCAAATCGCATCAGAAACAAGGTGATCTCCTCGATGAGCAGTATGGAACACGCGGCCGGTCACGCCAGTTCTGGGAATGAGGATACGGATGATTGAGTGCCGATGATTGAGTGCAGAGGGCTTGACTGTTAGGGAGGACCCGCTCGGTCCTTTTGGCTAGGCCCGGGGAGCGGTTTTCGAGGCTGGGCGACCCTGAGATTTTACGCTGCGGACCCGGAAATCGAGGCTAACCTAGCCGCGCTTCCGAGCGAAGGGGCCGTAAACGAGACCCCCGGCTGGGCGAAGTCGAGACCGAGTGGAGCGAATCGATGGACTTTGGTTTGAGCGAGGAACAAGAGCTTCTTCAGTCGACCGTGCGCGGCTTCGTAGAGAATGAGTGTCCCGCCGGGCGACTTCGGGAGCTTTTCGATGCGGGCACGGGGCACGACGATGCCTTGTGGTCAGGGTTGGTCGAGATGGGCCTCGCTGGGCTGGCCATCCCCGAGGAGTACGGGGGAGCGGGGATGGAAATCCTCGATCTCGCCCTGGTCTGCGAGGTCCTCGGCACGGGAGGCGTGCCCAGCCCTTTTCTCGGGCATGTACTGGCCTCCCTGGCCCTAGACATGGGAGGGAGTCCGGCCCAGAAATCCCGGTGGTTGCCCGGGCTCGCCGATGGTTCGCGCCGGGCCACTTGGGCTGTCTGCGAGGCGGGGAGTGGCTGGGAGCCAGAAACCTGGCGTTGCCGTTTGGCCGGGGACTCGATCTCGGGAACCAAGCTCTATGTGCCCCATGCCGACGGGGCGGATCTTCTCGTGGTGGGCGTTGAGGGTGGCCGCCTGGCCGTGGTCGATACGGCCGGGGCCGGGGTGCGGATCGAGAATCTTGAGGGGATCGACCGCAGCCGTCCGGTCTTCCGGGTCGACTTTGAAGAGGCGCCCTGCGAGCTGCTGGCCGACGATCCGGCTGTGGCCCACCGACTTCGGGACGCGGGCCTGGTTCTGCTCGCGGCTGATGCCTTCGGGGCGGCCAGTCACCTGATCGACTTGGCCGTGGAGTACGCGAAGACGCGAGAGCAATTCGGTCAGAAAATCGCACAATTTCAGGCGGTGAAGCATCAACTGGCGCGCCTTGCTCTCGATATCGAACCGACCCGTGCGCTCTTCTGGCACGCCGCATATGCGGTGGATCA
>CAWVXN010000177.1:0-6283 GCA_963933695.1 uncultured Myxococcales bacterium
CCCGGCGAAGGCGCGCTCGGTGGCTTGAAGATCCTCGATCTAACTTGGGGAATCGCGGGCCCCATGGCCACCATGCTGCTCTCCCAGCAAGGGGCGCAGATCACCAAGATCGAACCCCCTGGAGGCGACCCCTTTCGCAGCCAACTCGGCTACCACGCCTGGAATCGGGGCAAGCGAAGCGCGGTGCTGGACCTCAAGGATGCGGGCGATCGCGCGACTTTCCTCAAACTCGCAGCCCAGGCCGATGTTCTGGTCGAGAGCTTTCGTCCGGGCGTCACCGAGCGACTCGGAATCGACTTCGAAACCCTATCCGCCACCCATTCGCGATTGATCTATTGCTCGATTACGGGGTACGGCCGCGACAATGCCGACTCCCAGCGCCCGGCCTATGACGCCCTAGTTGCCGCACGCAGTGGCCTGCACTGGGAGCAGCGGGGACGAGTGGGCGGTTCCACAGCCCACCTTTCGGGCAAGCCGCCCTTCTCACCCGACTACGAGGTTCCGTTCGAGGCCCAGCAGGGACCGCCTCGCGAGGGACCCCTCTTCCCGGCATCGCGCTTTCCAAGCTTGGGCGCCGCCTATGCGGCCACCGTAGGAATCAGCGCCGCGCTGCGTGCCCGGGAAATCACCGGGCGCGGTCAATGGGTCGAAACCTCTCTTATGCAGGGCGCCCTGGCCTCCGGTGTCCTGGCCTTCGGGATCGCCGAGGACCTGGACGCCTGGGGATTTCTCACCTGGGTCAACGACAGCCGGGCACCCAAGGGAATTTTCGAGGGGGCCGATGGCCGGTTCGTTCACGCGTGGCCGCCGAGCCCTCGTTTCGTTCTCGCCGCCGGCGAGGGCGAAAGCCTGAATGCAACCCCCGACCTGGCCGCGCGAGAAGATCCCGATCGGATCGGCCTGGGCCCGGAAGAGCTCTTCGTCCTGCACCATTACTGGAAACCCATGGCCGACACGGTGAAGAAATTTACCGCCGATCAGTGGACCGAGGCCGGAGCGCAGGCCGGGGTCTGTATCCAAAAGGTCCGTTCCCCCGAGGAGGGGCTGGCCGATCCTCTCCTGCTGGCCGACGGCTGCGTCACCGAGATCGAGGATCCAGAACTCGGCACCATTCGAACCGTGGGCACCGTCTACACCCTGGGCAACCACCCCGGGACGATCCCCGGACCCCAGGCCCCAGTCGGCCGCGACACCCAAGCCGTTCGGGCGGAAGCCGAAGCGCTTCCGGAGCCTCCGCCATTGGCCGAGCCCGGCGAACCCGCCAAAAATCATGTGCCTCTTCCGGGCGGGCCTCTCCAGGGCATTCGGGTTCTGGACTTCGGCCTTGCCGTGGCCGGCCCCCACGGCGCTCAAGTGCTCTCGGATCTCGGTGCCGAGGTCATCAAGGTCAACGCGCTCCACGACTGGTACTGGCACTCGAGCCAACTCGCCATGGCGTGCAACCGCGGCAAACGCAGCATCGCCATCAACCTCAAACACCCCGAAGCCCCCGAGGCCATCGCCAAGCTGCTGGATACCGCCGACGTAGTCCTGCACAACATGCGGTACCCGGCCGCGCTCAAGCTCGGCATCGGATACGAGACCCTGGCCGAGAAGTATCCTCGTTTGGTGTACTGCCACACCCGGGGATTCGAACGCGGTGAACGCGAGAATCTGCCTGGAAACGATCAGACCGGGGCTTGCCTGGCCGGGGTCGAGTGGGAAGATGGTGGCTGCAGCCGGGGCGGCCGCCCCATGTGGTCGCTCACGAGCATGGGCGACACGGGCAACGGATACCTCGCGGCCATCGGGATTTGCCAGGCTCTTTACGAGCGCGAGCAGACGGGGCGAGGCCAATGGGTCGATACGGCCATCGTCAATGCCCAGCTACTCAACGCCTCACACAGTGTGGCTCGCCCGGACGGTTCGGCCTTTGAGCGGCCGCGTCTCGACGCAATGCAGACGGGCTTCTCGGCGGGCGTCCGGCTCTACCCCACCCGTGATGGCTGGATCTGCCTTTGCCTGGTGAAACAAGAAGAATGGGAATCCCTCGGTCGGGCTCTCGAGATTCCGGACCTACTGGCTGGCGGAAATTGGGCATCCCCGGAGTCCCGCTCGGTCCATGACGATGCCATCGCCTCAATGATCGAAGCAGCTCTGGCACCCCGCAGCGCCGGCGACGCATTCGCCTTGCTCGATTCTGCGGGGGTTCCCTGCGAGATCTCCTCCGAGCGCGCCAGCATTGACCTCTGGACCAATCCCGAGGCGCTCAAGCAACAGTGGATCGTCCGCTACCCCCACCCCATGGTGGGAGAATTGGGACAGGTCGGGCTCGCGATGTCTTTCTCAGAGACACCAGCGAAGGTCCAGGGGCGCCCGTTCCTGGTCGGTGAACATACGCGCGAGATTCTTGCAGAACTCGGCTATCAAGACTCTCGGATCAACGAACTCTTTGAGTCGGGCGCCGTGAATGACGAACACGTCTACCCGGCTCTGGCCGAGGAGGGGGCGGTGTTGGCCGACTCACCCTGGGCCCCCAAGAAGGCCTCGGATTCATGACGCGCCCGGCCCCGACGCCTTCCCGGGATAGCGCCTTCTTCTGGGAGGGCCTCAATCGCGATGTGCTGCTGGGCCAGCGCTGCTCGGACTGCCAGAGGCTTCGGCATCCGCCCCGGCCCATGTGCCCCGAGTGCCGGAGCATCGAGTGGCAGGCGGCCGAACTCTCCGGTCGCGGCACCCTCCACGCGGTGGTCAAGCCAGTTCATCCCGCCCTGCCCATGTTCGGGCCCGGCTATCTGGTGGCCCTGATCGACCTTGAAGAAGGAATCCGGCTGCTCTCGAATCTGTGCGAAGTCGAATTGTCTGATGCCAAAATAGGCATGGCGGTGGAGGCGTTCTTCGTCGCGAGCGAAAGCGGCGACAAGCTCCATCAGTTTCGGCCGATCGGAGACGACCTTGGCTGACGCGTGCATCGTCGGTATTGGCCAGACCGAGTTTTCCAAAAACTCCGGCCGCAGTGAACTCACCCTCGCCTGCCAAGCAATCGGGGCGGCCCTGGATGATGCGGGACTCTCGCCAGCCGATGTCGACGGCATGACGACCTTCACCATCGACAACAATGAAGATGTCGATCTCGTCCGGTCCCTGGGCATCGAGAACCTGCGCTTCTCTTCCCGTGTCCCCCACGGCGGAGGCGGATCAACGGGAACTCTGGCCCACGCCATGGCGGCGGTGGAATCGGGCCTTGCCAACGTGGTCGTGGGCTGGCGTGCCATGAATGAGCGCTCGGAGGCCCGCTTTGGGACCGCCCACATGACGGCAAACTCCAATGTGCGGGGAGCGGGAACCGGCTTTATCGAATGGAGCGTGCCCTTTGGCGCCCTGACCCCGGCGACTTGGACGGGTCTTCAGGCCCAGCGCTACATGGAACGCTACGGGGTGACGAACGAGGATCTTGCCGACGTCTCGGTGGCCCTCCGCCGGGCAGCGGCCACCAATCCTCAAGCCTGGTTTTACGAAAAGCCCATCACGAAAGCCGATCATCAGGCCTCTCGGTGGATTGTCGAGCCGATCTTTCGCTTGCTGGATTGTTGTCAGGAGAGCGATGGCGGGGTGGCTTTCGTTGTCACAACCCCAGAACGCGCAGCGGATCTCAAGCAGATTCCCGCGCGTATCCTGCACGCCACCCAAGCCGTCCCCTTTGAGACCGAGGTGGTCACTAATTTCTACCACCGGGATCTGACGAGTTTTGAAAGCGGGAAAAAATCAGCCGCAGAACTCTATGGCCGGACGGGCCTGGGCCCTGAAGATTTTCAAGTGGCCATGCTCTACGACCATTTCACCATCGCGGTCTACTGGCACCTCGAAGCCTTTGGATTTTGCAAACCCGGAGAAGCCGCCGACTTCGTCAGGGAAGGCCACATCAACCTTGACGGGAAGATCCCCTTGAGCCCGAATGGCGGCCTGATTGGCGAGGCGTATATCCACGGAATGAACAATATCACCGAGGCGGTTCGTCAGATTCGCGGTACCGCGGCCAACCCCATCGATTCCGTTGAAAACGTTTTGGTCTCGTCGGGCATGAGCGCAGCCATTCTCTCCCGCTGACGCTCACTTGGGCTCCAAGCCGTTCCGACCACTCCGGCCTGGCGCGGAATCTCGGCCGAAGTTCAACCCCATTGGGCCGATCAAGTTCTGGCATAGGCCATGCCTATATGTCATTCTTTGCCCTTCACGGCTCACTCGACTTGACTTCCGCCAACCCATTCTGAAGATCCGAAACTCATGAGCATCATCCTCTACGGAGCCCCCCTCTCGCCCTTCGTCCGGAAAGCGGATGCGCTTCTTCGCGAGAAAGGGGCCGAGTTCGAACTGGAGAGCGTGAACATCATGCCGATGCCCGACTGGTTTAAGGAAATCAGCCCGGCCCGCCGGATTCCCGTGTTGAGGGATACCTCCATCGGAACCGAGGGCCCGCTCGGAACCATCCCCGACTCGTCCGCAATCTGCGCCTACATCGAAAAGAAATTCCCGACCCCTGCCCTTTACCCGAGTGATCCCTACGCCCACGGCCGAGCGGTGTGGCTCGAGGAGTATTGCGATTCAGAGTTGGCGGGCCCCATCGGGATGGGGATTTTTCGGCCAATCCAATTCGCCCGCTTTCAGGGAAAAGAACCCGACCTCGAAACGGCCAAGAAAACCTACGCCGAGAAGCTTCCGGTCCCCCTTGACTACTTGGAAGGAGAAATCGGTAGCCGAGAGTTTCTCGTGGGAGAGGCTCTTTCCATTGCCGATATTTCCCTCGCCTGCCAACTCGCTCAACTCGAGTTTGTCGCTGGCCCCCTCGATGCCAACCGATGGCCCGGGGTTGCGGGGCTGGTGGAGCGAACAACGAAGCGGGAAAGCTTCACGCCGTGCATTGCGATCAGCAAGAAGATCGTCAAGCAGGCCCCCGTCGACCTTCGCGCCTAGGATGGACTCTAAAACGCTCTCATTTCATACCCTGTATGGAACGCCCCTTTCCCTCTACACCGGCAAGGCGCGCAGTTACCTAATCAAGAACCGGATCGCCTACCGGGAGGTGACACCCACCACAGCGCATTTTGCGAGCCATGTCCTTCCTCTCGCCCACCGGCTATCGATGCCGACCCTCGAGACATCCGACGGGGACGTGATCCGTGATGGCGCCGCAATTCTCGATCATTTCGAGTCTCGAGCCGGCTATCCAAACTCACCGAAAACCCCGTGTCAGCGGATTCTCAGCGACTTGCTCGATGTGATCGGCATGGAGGGGCTCCTACGGCCAGCCATGCACTACCGCTGGAACTTCCCCGAGGAGAACGAAGCTTTCCTGAAACATCATTTTCAAGCGCTTGCTCCGCCGGGGGCCGATGCCGGCGAGATTGCCCAGCGAGGCATGGGCCGCATGCGCCAAGCCGCCGTTTCTTTCGGCGTTGTCCAGGAAGCCTTTCAGAGCATCGAATCCCGCTATCTGAGCCTCCTCGCCGTACTCGACCAGCACTTCGCGGCGCAGCCCTATCTGCTAGGAGGGCGCCCGTGCATGGGCGATTTCAGCCTCATCGCGCCCTTCTATGGGCACTTGGGCCGAGACCCCAAGCCGATCTCGCTGATGCAAGCCAAGGCCGTGAATCTCTTCCGGTGGGTGGAGCGAATGAACCGACCCGAGCCGGATTCGGGCGAGTTCCGCCAAGGAGACCCCTTCACCGCCCCGGACACTTTCCCCGGAAACGACGAAATCCCCGAGACCCTTGCTCCAGTTCTTCGCCAGTTGGCCGTAGATTTCGTTCCCGAAACCCTCGCAGCCGCCGAAAAAATAAACGACTGGCTACTGGGGCAAGATGACTTGCCCAGCGGCACACCCCTGGAGCGTGGGGTCGGCATGGCAAGCTTTGAGGTAGAGGGCTCGAAAGTCACAGCCCTGGCCCAACCCTACCGGTTCTACTTGTTGAGTCGCGTCCATGCCCATTTCGACGCGCTGAGCCCGGCGGAACAGAAAAGGGTCGAGTCCATGCTCGAGCAGTTCGACCTCCTGCCCATTCTCTCGACCCGGCTCAACCGGTCCATCGGCCGCCAGGACAATCACGAAGTCTGGCTCTAGGCTCGCTTCCGGCCGGCCCCCTCGTCGCGCGGGGCCCCGGGGTACAGCGATGCGCCCCTAGAACATCTTCTTCGCCATCTTCGTTCGCCACTCGGTGTAGGGCGGGTACATCATTTTCACATCGAACTTGAAGCCGCGTTTGAGCACGGACTTCCGGTGACTGAATGTCTCGAAGCTGTGCTGGCC